>JBFEUB010000315.1:0-1971 GCA_041547605.1 Desulfobacteria bacterium | reverse complement strand
CATTGATTTTTCCAGTTTTCGGTCAGGTTGCCTGACAAGTTGCTATTAAGATATCATTTCTAATCCTTTAATTTTTATATCGTTGAACTTGCGATGTCAAGCCTCATTTTAAGCGATTTTCGCCGATCAAATTCCCCTCAAATTCTTGATGTCTTGATTTCCTTAGTGTAATCAACCAATTATTTTTCGCAATATAGCCAAGAAATTTCACGAATTTCTAAATCTCCTCAAATCTTAGATTTTCTTGAAATATCCGTTATTTCCTTACAAGCTCGAATTTGTAATCTTTACCTCATTCTTGCCATCCAACCCGCTATAGCCCCTACTGCACAGACGGGAACGAGCATCCAAAAGGCTATCTGCCAACCTCCCGCAGCCTCGACAATCCAACCAAAGGCCAAAGGGCCCATCAACATGCCCGCATTTTGCCCAACCTGGATGACGGCCATGGCCATGCCGGCCAACCGCTCGTCCCCAACAGCCTCCACGCCTGCCGAGAAAACGCCTGTTGGGACGAATCCACCGATAAGTCCCATGGCGATCACGACGGGGAGAAATCCTCCCTCGCCCACGAAAAATGTCACGGGCCACAAAATCATCAAAAGAATCATCGGTGTGACGCAGACCAGCTTGCGGGAGCCTGCCCTATCCGACATCCAACCGCTGATAGGGAGGGAGACAAGAGTGAACATTGTTAAGAAACTTATGAGCAACGAAGCACGGGCCAGTGAAACTCCACGAATTGCGTTCAAGAAGGTAGGAGTCCAGGTAACAAAGGCGATGAAGGCAAGGTTGAAGCAGCAGAACAAAAAGCTGATCAGCCACAGGTCTCGGTTGCGCAGCACCCGTATCAGATCGCGTCCCATCACCCTCTCGGGCCGAGCTAAACTACCCGTGCCAGCAAATTGCACGGGAGCTGTCTTGATGAAGAAGTAGTATAACAGCCACCCAACCACAGCAAAGAGGCAACCGAACCACCACACAGCCTGCCAGTTCCATCGGACTACCAGCAACGGCGCGACGACGAACGTCACGGTCGACCCAAGCGGAACCCAGGTTGCCCAGATCCCCATGGGCATACCTCGTTCATCGGCTTCAAACCATATGGCGATAACAGCCGGGGCGACCACAGTCATGAAACTCATACCCAAACCCTCGATCACCCGGCTGATGAGCATCGTGCCTATGCCGGTGCTGACGGCCCCCATCGATGCACCGACAATGACAGAGCCAACGGCCAGTAAACCGCTGATTCTGTACCCCAGTTTCTGAAAGATAAACCCAACCGGAATGGCTAGAATGAGCCCGGTCAAGGCGAAGACTGACATAAGGAGGCCAGCTCTGCCGACAGATAGGCTGAAAGCATCCATCAAAAGAGGCAAGACAGGCGGTACTTTGAACTGATTCAGCGGGGCTGCTACACTGGCAGTGAGGAGTACAAACAAGGCGAACCAGGGGGACCGATAAGGGGTATTCGCCCTCATTCTTTAAGGCTCCTTTGTTGTTGGTGCAGGCAACACAACCAAAGCCAACGAGAAAGCTCTCTCAGGCCGGCACAGTGCAGAAGGAAAGAAGTGAAGGTCAAGGTCTCTTGGACGTTATGACGAAAATGACCTCATGGTAACAGGGCAATAACATTGATCATGCAAGCCAGGTATCTGCGCGATCTTAGGATCGAAGGTAGGATGCTCCATTAATGTCGACGATACATCCAGTCAAATAATCTGTCCCTTCGGAAGCCAGAAATACGACCGTTCGCGCCACTTCCTCAGGTAAAGCCAACCGCCTAAGAGGACTCTGTCCTCGAATTTCATCCCCTTTCGGACCAGAAAGTTCCGGAGAGGACATATCCGTATCTACATATCCGGGCGCAACCACATAGATAAAAATATTGTATGGAGCAAGCGCCTTTGCCATGGATTGACTGAGAGCATTGAGACCCGCCTTGCTCGATCCGTAATAAGGAGCATT
>JBFEUB010000314.1:0-2178 GCA_041547605.1 Desulfobacteria bacterium | reverse complement strand
CGCCCGGGTTTGAGAAAATAGATACAGTTCCTGCTATCGATCACATACTTCTGGGGAACTGCCTGGGGATAAGGAAGATAGGCAGTCTTTCGCTTGCTCAGGCCAGCATTGTAGGCATCGGCAACGCGCTTGGGACACTTTTCTGCACACGTGCCACAGGCGATGCACCGGTCTGTGTCAATGTAACGGGGGGCCTGAACGACGGTCACCTCAAAATTGCCCGCCTCTCCGGACAGACCTTGCACTTCAGACAGCGTTAACAACGCGATGTTGGGGTGCCGGCCGACCTCGACCAGTTTCGGCGAGATGATTCACATGGCGCACTCATTGGTGGGGAAGGTCTTGTCCAGTTGAGCCATGGTGCCACCAATGGCAGGTGAAGCCTCGATAAGATATACATGGAATCCGGTTGAGGCAAGGTCCAGGGCTGATTGCATGCCTGCAATACCGCCTCCAACCACCATGACCGCGCCAACTGTTTCCTTTTTCCGAATCTCGTGCACGTTTCTTCCTTACAAAGGAAATCAAGACTGACGTTTATGCCCTAATGCAAGACAGGGCTTTCTAAGTACAGGGGACTCTAAACAAAATCAAGCTTTAAAAGGTCATTGCCGAAGAACACCTAACCAGACTATATCCCGCCTTATGTTGGATTGGGGCAGTACTTCTTGTATCCGAACGTCCTTGACAAAAACGTCGCTTGTGATAGTTTCTCTTGCAATTCCCATATGATACTTTAACTGCTTACCAAGACGGTGCAATGACCTAAGGACGGAGGCCCTGTTCCTCATGAAGGTGGCGAGGCCTCGCGGTCCCGAGGGCGGGTTTCTTTCGCCTCGCTGAATGAGGGCGTGTATGGTTTCTCGGTCTGCGGTCTTCGTCTGAGTGGGTCTGCGGCTCACAACAGATGACAAATAAAGATGTGCCTGCGATCATTCCCGACCGTCAGATGGACATACTGAAATTCCTCATTGTTGGATGGTCCATCTTTTGGGCCGCCACGCTACTCGCATTGAGCCAATTGAAGGCAGGCAATCTTTCGGCGATACTCGCCATTCCCGCAACCCAGGTTTACCGCATTTTATGGGTGTACCCAATTTTTGCTTTAGCTGGATGGATCCTTGGCTGTGTCGTCGCCATCGGTCTGGCCCGTGTGCTCAAAGGAACCGAGAAATCCTGACATGTAATGCCACGAAAAACCAATACCCTAATTCATCGTAAACAAAACAGGACAAATGTTTTATGTGGTTCATGTATGCATTTTATGAGTTCGGCTGTATTTTCATAACGCTTTCATCAGTGAGATATAAATTAGGGTAATAGACTGTCCGTTTCTTACAGAGGAGGCCCCGTATGCCTATCCGTCTTGTAACCTACGACCCAAACGAGCCTGGGCGAGATGACTCAGCATTTTTTGATACGGTGAAAGGTTATGGTCCATGGGCTAAATTGTCAGAATCCGCTTATGCTGTTGAGACCAGTGTCAGTCCCGAAATCATGATAGAGAAGATCAAAAAGAATGTCGACCCATACGACATTGTTTCTATCATTACCCTGATTCCCCCGTATTCCGTCTTTGGACATGAGGATTTAGATGACTGGCTTTCTCGCAAGCTCTAAGGCCCCACATCTCATGCATAGCGATGGGTATGGCCTGGATCGGAAGGTGCCCTTCCACCGTTCTTACTGGGTCATCCCCGGGAAATTTCTGGCGGGCTGCTATCCGGGGTCAAAATATCGAGACGACACGGATCAGAAACTCACAGCGCTTCTTGGCTGCGGCATTCGTCATGTGCTCAACCACATGGAACCTGATGAGAGGGATTGGAACGGACTGCCATTTGTCCCTTATGAAGATCAACTGGAATCGATCGCTGGATCCATGGGATATACAGTCACTTTTGACCGGATGGCCATTAAAGACGCCGGGGTTCCTTCAAGAAAGACTATGTGTCGGATTCCGGGTCGAATTGATCAATGCATTCGGAACCAAAAGCACGTGTATATCCGCTGCCTCGGCGGTAGGGGCCGCACTGGCACGGTGGTCGGTTGCTTCCTGGCAAGACATGGCATGGCTTCAGGTCACAATATGCTCGATCGCATTCAGGAACTGCGCAGGAACGCGGAAGACCATGATTTCTCGTCACCCGAAAGCACGCAGCAGGTTGAATTGGTATT
>JBFEUB010000313.1:0-2263 GCA_041547605.1 Desulfobacteria bacterium | reverse complement strand
GCACCCACATCATCTCCTATCCAAATCATGTCTACGCCCATTTCCACCAACTTCTTAGCCGCAGTGAGGTGGTAGTTAAACGGAATGTCGTAGAGCTTTTCAATGAAATCAGAATGGACAGCCAAATCCATCAACGTTCTTTCGTACCCCCTGAGTGCCCAGGCGGTCTCAAAAACCGTCGTGACGGTGACGCCTACAATCCAGTATTCGTCCTTGTATTCCTTGATGGTCCATTCCGCATCGGCATATAACTCAGGCCTGTTCGGGTCAGGCGGTTGATACCAGTCTATGGCGTCATCATCGGCAAGGGGGTGCCCCACGATTTCAGTATAACGACCTTTACCGAATCTCGTTTCATACTCTACGTTCTTCCATCCAACTCCCCATTCATCGGTATAAGACACTCCATCTTCACTGTATACTTCGGTGGCGTAGTACGAATTGGCCCACCCAACGGACGTCAGAAGCATATCTTCATCTAGGGTACGCTCCAACACGTACGTATTGCCGCCTCCGTGAGGGTTGTGGAAATCTTCGTCTGTGAGCCCCAAGTCATCCTTAAGCCTGGAGGCAAACTCGGGCGTAAAACTAATCTGCATGGGGCATCGGTCGGGCTCCTCATGATGGAGAGCCATGAGCACTCGATCTCGATGTCTCATTTTTGCCCACCTTCTAATACTGCCGCCACAAAGAAAGACCGGGCAAGGTGACCTCACTCGCACGACCTATCGAGCAGCGACTCGACAATGCTCTTCAGAGTGTCACCTACTCCAGCCTTTTACTTAGGAGAGATTGCATTGACACAGAGATGACGATAATCAAACCATAGATCAGTTGCGTCCAGAATCCTGTCAGCCCGATGGCAACAATTCCCGCTTCTATAGCGCCAATAATGAAACACCCAACAAACGTCCCCAAAATGGTCCCCGTTCCGCCGAAAACCGAAGTACCACCCAGGAATACGGATGCCAGGGTCCTCAGAAGATACCCTTCGCCTAGAGTAACCCAGTAGTAACTCACTTCCAGGCTGGCCAAAAGGCCCGCGAAGGCCGCAGCAAGACCGACGACGGCAAATACCATCATTCTTGTTCGGTCAACGTTGACACCCATCAGTCTAGCACTTTCCTCGTTATCCCCAGTTAGATACACGTGCGCTCCGAATTTGTGACGGTTCAAAAAGACCCACACGAGCACCGCCACAGCAACCGTCCAGATCATTTGAGCCGGAAGGTACTTTGCCAGCCTACCCACCAGCGCTTGACGCAAGATCGTTTCTTTCACCGGCACAAGAGAAGCTGGGTGTCCGCCTGTTATAACTAGGACCACTCCTCTCCAAAAGAACTGTGTGCCGATCGTTGCCACTAGCGATGGGATTCCAAACCTAACCACTATGATCCCATTTAACAGCCCTACCAGGAATCCTGTAGCCAGACAGGCAACAAAAGCCAGTGCTAGATTACCAGTGTTTTCAAGAACTTTAATGAATGCCAACATTCCTATGGCCATAATGGATGGGAACGACAAGTCCATCTCACCCGCGATCACCACCATGGTCAATGGCAAAGCCATAATGGCAAAGAACGGTATGGTAGACATATATGCGGCGTAGATTTGGGGTGAAAGAAACGTCCTAGGCGCTCCTATGAGGAAAAGTGCCCATATAACCAGCAAGACACAAACGATGCCGATCTGCAGCCCATACCGGCGAGCAAACCTGACCAGGCTGCCCTGCCACAATCGCCTTTGGCTGATAGCCCCAGCTTGATCTTCAGCGCGAGAAGTCATTTCATCTCCCTCTTTCTTCTATGATATTTATGTACTGCTGGGCGTCAATTAGATACGAAATCGCCGTGCCAGTCAGGCCGGACTTGTGTCAGTCCAAATGTCCTGTCTGGGCCACCCGATACATCTTATCCATAAGGTCTTCCAGGGTGATATCTTTTGTCAAAAAATCGCCCGCAACCTCTCCTCTGTCCAACACGACAATTCTGTCCGCCACTGAATGTACGTGAAACACGTTGTGATCAATGAATATACACGACTTGCCGGCCTCTTTGATGTCCTGGGCGAATTGCAGCAATTTCCTCGTCTCTGACAGCGATAAACCCATGGTCGGCTCATCCAAAATGATGAGTTCAGCATCGAAGTGCAGAGCTCGCACAATAGCCACACCCTGTTTTTCTCCTCCTGAAAAGGTCCTGACTACAGAATCAGGCGCAACGGCCGCTGATGTAAACCCCATCGAGCCAACCATCAAATTCTT
>JBFEUB010000312.1:0-2283 GCA_041547605.1 Desulfobacteria bacterium | reverse complement strand
CAGGGGCAAGCTGGACTATCGCCAGCGTTGCCCTGGTTTTTGTCCAGGGTGTGCTCCCGCTTTTGGCACTGTATCTCATGAAGCTGATTGTGGACGCTGTGACGATTTCTCTCACAGCCCCTGACAAGGTAGCGGCCTTCCGGCACGTGGCGCTGCTGATCGGCCTTGCGGCTGCAGTAGCGCTGTTGAACGCCCTATGCCAATCGCTCGCCGGTCTTGTGAAGGAGGCGCAAGCCCTGGCAGTGACAGACCACATGTACGATATCCTTCATGCTAAGTCGGTTGAAGTAGACCTGGAGTATTACGAGAATCCAAAATATTTTGATACCCTTCACCGTGCCCAGCGGGAAGGCCCTTACAGGCCCACACAGATCCTGAACAGCCTGGTGGGACTGGGGCAAAGCAGCATCTCGCTATTGGCGATGGCCGGGTTGCTGTTCTCCTTCCACTGGGTTGTTGCTCTTGTTTTGTTTGTTGCAGCCGTTCCAGGTGTGCTCGTGCGCTTGCAATATTCCGGGAAAATGTATCAATGGGAGCGTGAACGGACGCCCGTGGAACGCAAAGCCAGCTACTTCAATTGGTTGCTTACAGGGGATGTGCATGCCAAGGAGATTCGGCTTTTTGGGCTGGGTGATTTATTCATTCGCGGGTTTCGCGATATGCGAGAACAACTGCGGCGCGAAAGACTCCATATCACCAAAAGACGCTCTGTGGCTGACCTGGTGGCCGAGGGCAGCGCAACGCTGGCAGTATTTGGTTCGTTTGGGTTCATCGCATATAGAACCGTGCAGGGTGTCATCACGCTGGGCGATATGGTCATGTATTTCGGGGCATTTCAGAGAGGCCTGGGCTATCTCCGCAATATGCTCGGCGGGCTTGCCAATCTCTATGAGAACAATTTGTTTCTCTCCAACCTCTATGAGTTCCTTGATCTTGAGCCAAAAGTCAAGGAACCACTTCATCCGAGCGCTTTTCCCCAGCCAATGCAGAAAGGCATCATTTTTGAACATGTGAGTTTTCAGTATCCTACGGGTAACAGAATGGTTCTGGCGGATATCTCTCTGTCCATTGCACCAGGAGAGGTGGTGGCTTTGGTCGGCGAAAATGGCTCAGGCAAAACCACACTCATCAAACTTCTGTGCCGATTATATGACCCTACCAACGGACGTATCACCTTGGACGGTATCGACCTGCGCGAGTTGGAGACAAGAGCGCTTCGGCGCGAAATCAGTGTGATTTTTCAAGACTATGTGCAATATTATCTAACCGCCCGGGAAAATATCTGGTTTGGAAACATCGAAGTCCCGCCCGAGCATGAACAGATCACCACGGCTGCCCGTCATGCGGGCGCGGATAATCTGATTACCAGGCTGCCCAAAGGCTATGAGACCATCCTGGGGAAGTGGTTTGAGGATGGCGAGGAGCTTAGCATCGGCGAATGGCAACGGATAGCCCTGGCGCGGGCTTTTCTGCGCGACACCCAGGTGATCGTACTTGACGAACCAACGAGCTGTCTGGATGCAAAAACAGAGTACGAAGTTTTTAAGGGGTTTCGAAAACTCCTGGACAGTCGGGCTGCCATTCTCATAAGCCATCGGTTTTCCACGGTCCGGATGGCTGATCGCATCTTTGTGCTAGAAGATGGAAGCATTGTGGAGAATGGCTCCCACGAGGAGTTGGTGAAAAATGGCGGCAAGTATGCCCATCTGTTTGAGAAACAGGCCCAATCCTACCGATAGCGTATGGCGCTGACGCACCAGCTCATGGTTCATAGCTCAGAGTAGATATACTTACACGTTTCGTTTGGTGAAAACAAAGGCGGTTCAAGAAAAGAATCTTGAACCGCCTTTGTTTTTGTCAAGAGTCGAGACGAGACACGACCCCTATTTTCTACAATAAAACCGAAACCTGGATGCCGGTTCTTATGTATTCACACGCCGGGAGAATTTCGAGATGCTATCTAACCAAATGCACCAATGATAGATACAATAACTTTAGCAATACCCGGCGAAAGAACAATAAGTACTATCAGGAGCCTAATCGTGTTGTTCTCATACCATTCCGGCTGATCAACCATGACACACCGCCTCCTGTGTCCTAATCACCATATTCTTATAGTCCAAAAGCCAACGAGAGTCAAGTCAAGAATGGGGAAGTTGGGGTTGCATCTTAAACTAGGGTAAAGTTTGAAAATCCGTACCTGCAATGCTAAGAAACGCAGGTATGAAGCTGATTTGCCCAAAATGTTCAAGTAACAGTCTCTGGTCACTGAAAGATGGCCGT
>JBFEUB010000311.1:0-2329 GCA_041547605.1 Desulfobacteria bacterium | reverse complement strand
GTCCTTAGTAGGCGACTCGTTCTGAAGCCAAACGTAGAGATATGATCAGCATACTGTAAGTTTTTAGGCTTCTGATTTTCAGACATAATATGGCATTATCTCGGATCTGGCTATTTTAGAGATAATTTCTTGTAATCGTGACTTCACAGTTGCTCGATTTTAGGGAAGATTCGTGGATGAAGATTTGAGAGTCAAATCGGAAGTCTTGCCGGCTCGCCCATGTTAAAGCGGGAAGGCCTTGCGTTGTTGCCCAAGAGCGACAAAGCTCAGTTCGGTCCAGTGACCCTGGCATCGGCCCCCGCCTGATTTGCCCGATTACCCCCTGCTCAGGTCGATAAGTTCCATCCGGTTGTTGGCCTGTTCATTTCTTATGGACGGCCCCTCTGTGAGAACGACAAGATCTCCTTTCAGTCCGTGGGTCTTCAACCATTTCCGGGAGAACGGTTTCCAGTCGAATTGGGGCTCAGGCTCATGGACCGGATAAACGCCGTAGGAGAATGCCAGCCCCTGACAGGTGCTTTCATGGCGGCTGACCGCCGTGATCCACACAGGAAGCTTGAACCGGGCGATCATCCTCGCTGTGTAACCGCTCTCGGTGGGGACGATGACAGCGGCCGGCGAAACACGCTCAAGGGTGTTTTCAACGCTTAAGGAGATAAGGTCCGTCAGCGTGATGTCGCCGTCGCGACCATAGGTTTTCAAAGCTTCCTCCAATCGGTACCTCGGGCGATATGGCTCGACGGCAGCGGCGATCTGGGCCAGCATAGACACGGCTTCAACAGGATGTTGCCCCATGGCTGACTCCCCCGAAAGCATGACACAGTCTGTCCCGTCCAGGATGGCGTTGGCCACATCCGTGGCCTCGGCGCGGGTTGGTCGCCGGTTGTTGGTCATCGATTCCAACATCTGGGTGGCTGTAATGACCGGTTTTCCTGCTTCATTTGCCCTATCCATGAGGCTTTTCTGCACCACGGCGATTGTCGCGATGGGTATTTCCACGCCAAGGTCGCCACGGGCCACCATAATGCCGTCGGCAGCCTGAAGAATCTCATCAATGTGATCGAGTGCCCTTGCCCGTTCTATTTTTGCGATGATAAAAGGTTTGTGTCCCAATTTTTCGGTAGCCTTGCGGACAGCGCGTATATCTGCCGCCTTCTCCACAAAGGATTGGCTTACTGCGTCTACACCCTGTTCCATGGAAAATTTCAGGCACTCGTGGTCGCGCTCGGTGAACGCGCTGATGCCCAGGTCAATGCCCGGCAGGTTAAGACCTTTTCGCGAGCGCAGTTCGCCGCCCACCCGAACAAGGCAGTGAACATCTTTCCCTTCGACTTTGTTGACCCTGAGCTCGACAATGCCATCATTCAGAAACAGGCTGTCTCCCTTTTTCACGGCCTTTGGGAGCTGGGAAAAGTTTACGGAGACTCCCTTGTTGTCACCAACAATGTCCTGAGTGGTCAGAGTAAAGGAATCTCCGGGCGTCAACTCGACGGGTTCCTCTACAAATTGTCCGATCCTCATCTTGGAGCCGGGTAGGTCTGCCATGATGGCAACGCGCCTTTTGGCCTTTCTGGCGGCGGTCCGGACCTTTTTGATCACCTTCGCATGGCCCGAAAAATCACCGTGAGAGAAGTTGATCCGGGCCACGTTCATACCGGCTTTGATCATCTGCTTTAGGACTTCAGGAGATTCCGATGCGGGTCCGATGGTGCACACGATTTTGGTTTTGATGTCCGGAAGTTTCATGAATGCTGCCCCTGTCTAAATGGCTGCTATTTTGCCAAGGCAGCCTGTTTCAGAAACCGGAAAACCTCGCTACCCTCGGCATCGGGCTCAATTTCACCCAGGGCAACGCCCGGAATCAGCGTCTGAGCCCCAGGGTCGTCCATGAACACGGTCTGTTTGATCATCCTCAGCACATTCGTTTTGTCATTGTACATGACGATGGGGCCATGGCTCTCCCGGCCGTTTTCTCCTTCGTGTTGATCGCCATACATGACATAGTCATTCACGAGGACCTCGGCAGGGACCGACTTGTAGCCCAAAAGCTCCACGAAGAGATCGAGGGTTTCCAGAACGGCATCAGAATCCTCCCTTGCCATAGCATCAATGCCATCGTCGACGAGCTCTTGCACGTCCTCTTCGCTAAAGCTTAAATCGAGCAGGCCCAGCGCAAGGTTTTGCACGTGGTGGACGGTATCACCCCCTTTGCAGATGCGGATGTCCTTATCGCTCAGAATCTTGACGATGTTTCTGATGTTCACCATCTCTTTCACTACTGGACTTCTGCGCAGGGCCACATCATCGACGGTGGTATTCCCGTAGAGAG
>JBFEUB010000310.1:0-2331 GCA_041547605.1 Desulfobacteria bacterium | reverse complement strand
TACCGTCGGCGCGGTGTGGCCAGCTTCTTGCTTGGGTACTGCCTCAGATTAGCCAAACGACACCGTTTTAAAAAAGTACTGTTGGAGGTTCGTGCGTCCAACCGTGCGGCCATCGCACTTTATAGGAAGGTGGGCTTTTCTGAAACTGGTCGACGTCAGGGGCACTATTTGGCAACCGGGGAAGATGCGCTCGTTATGACCAAGGAGATGGCAGGAACCGATACATCCTAAAACCATAAGACCAGATAGTCTTTGAGAGGGACAGAGTCTGCTGTGCATGGCAGGGAACCTTGCCATTGTTGCACGGCTCTTTGTCTGTGAAGGAGCGTAAAATCATGGAAAAGCGAACACCCTTGATTGCCGGAAACTGGAAGATGTACAAGACCGGCCCACAAGCGGCCGAGTTGGCAAAGAAATTGGAATCCTTAGTCTCGGATATCGTAGACGTGGATGTGATGGTCGCTCCGCCGTTTACGGCTCTTGGCATGGTCGCTGAGATTCTCAGAGAGTCTGTCATCCATGTGGGTGGACAAGACGTGTTCTGGGAGGAGGAAGGGGCTTACACCGGAGAGATCTCAGCCTCCATGTTAAAGGCTGCGGGGTGTACTTATGTGATCATTGGCCATTCTGAGAGACGTCAGTACTTTGGTGAGACCAATGCCACGGTGAACAGGAAGGCCCGGGCAGCCCTTCGTGGAGGATTGATTCCGGTTGTATGTGTTGGGGAATCTGAGGCTGAACGGGAGGCCGGCCAGACCTTTTCCGTGGTTGAAAAGCAATTGAAAGAAGGCTTGGAGGGCCTGTCTTCGGATGAGGTGCAGAACCTGACGATTGCCTATGAGCCAGTTTGGGCCATCGGTACGGGTAAGACAGCAACCACCGATCAGGCTCAGGAGGTGCACCAATTCATCCGGGGACGGATCGAAGCAGCTCACGGAAATTCGATTGCAAAGGATCTTCGGATATTGTATGGTGGTAGCGTAAAGCCTGGAAATATTAGCGATCTCATGGCCATGGCCGACATTGACGGGGCGCTAGTCGGGGGAGCCAGCCTGGATGCTGAATCCTTTGCAGCCATTGTTCGGTTCTAGACGGACGCTGCTACCTTGAGACTTTTGCAAAGCATTCAATTTTGTTCCATGTCAAGGCGAGGACTTGGCGCTGTCGGTTGCGCGGGAAGCGCTTGAGAAGAAGCACTTCGTGCGAAGTCTGGGCCTAACGGAGGCACCTGAGTGGAGCCTTGCCGCTGATTGGGCAAAAGGGGATGTTTTGCAAAGGTCTCATGAGGAAGCCTGAGAAAGGGAGAAGTATTTTCATATGTCAACTATCATCGTCATTATCCACATTGTTGTAGCCATTGCATTGATACTTATTGTTCTTTTGCAGACTGGCAAAGGGGCAGATATGGGGGCAGCCTTTGGAGGGGGAGGGAGTCAAACCCTGTTCGGAAGCACCGGCGCATCAACCTTTTTGAGCAGGCTGACAACCATAGCTGCCATCGTCTTTATGCTCACCTCCTTGGGGCTGGCCTATCTCTCGAGCCATCGGTCTGCCAAATCAATCATGTCCGAGATCGCTGTTCCGGCAGCAGAGCAGGCAGGACAGAGTGTGCCAGGGGCCCCTGTCGAGGCAGGGGAAGCGCCTGTGGAGGCTCCGGCTCCACCTGTGGCTGAAGAGGCTGAAGCGGTAAAGGCAACACCTGAGCAGACAGGAGAAACCCAAGCTGCGCAAGAAGCTGGAGGTGAAGGTTAAAGTCGTTTAAAAACTCAGAGGCCCTGTGAGCTCTGTGAGAGGCTAACGTGCCGAAGTGGTGGAATCTGGTAGACACGCTGTCTTGAGGGGGCAGTGGGTTACGCCCGTGCGGGTTCAAATCCCGCCTTCGGCACCATAAGGATTTCAAGGGGTTAGCCATTATCGGCTGGCCCCTTTTTATTTAAAACCCCTGCCAGTTCTACGTTTGCGATAATGCCCAACCCAATGCCCACTAAAAACAGCCCATTACAGATTCCGCTTTTCGTCATTTTGCTTCTCGGTGAACGTTTTGGTGAACAGTTTGGAAATAACCCTGCAATTTTCCCACACCTTGACCAGCATCTTCCATGTCCACTGTGTTGTATCTGTCGAACATCTGACGTGTTGAGTTGGTCTTCTCCCCACAAACTGGACCGTTTTAAATGTTAGTTTTTTGTACTATTGAAAAAGGAGGAGGGGTAGAGATGAAACGGTCCAGATTTACCGAGCAGCAGATCGCCTTTGCACTGCATCAGGCAGAGACAGGGACATCGGTGGCAGAGATCATCCGAAAGCTGGGGATCACCGAGCAGACGTTTT
>JBFEUB010000309.1:0-2442 GCA_041547605.1 Desulfobacteria bacterium | reverse complement strand
GATCCATTGTGCCGCGCGAGTTGTTCACTTTAAGACCGAATTGACCGGAATAGGCATCAGGCAATAAAGTGCAGTAACAATAAATACTGAGCGGTTTAGATCATAGACAGAATAATATTTACAATTGAACCAGGATACAAATTCAGCTCTGACACAAGCGGGCTTTTTGAGCCCGGGGCAGGGTTGTTAAGAATGACACCCAGAGGTTCCTCCCAATGCTTGCACATCGCACGCCATGTTGTGCGTCGACGTCCTTGAAACACAATATGTTGTGTATGTCAAGAAAAAAATAGACCATCGAGCAAAAAAAATTGCGCTTGACTGCCTCATGAAGATGCCTTCCTGAAAAATGTGAGGGTCTGTGATTGTAATTCTCTGGATATTGCAGATAATGGAACGTATCTCTATCTCCGGGTCCCTTACAATTTTGGAAGGAATCGTCCCTGCGGCACGCGGCACGCCATCTTTGAAATTCTTCATAAGGCGCAATATCCTCTCGCTGAGTAAACTGCTTTCCGTGGCACACAGTCACACTGACTGTTCCGCTATGTAACTGATCCAGGGACGAGTTCCTATCATAGTCCGGTATCGCATTTGTGACTATAACGCCATACAAGTGCTCAATTGCAGAAATGAATCCCTTAGCCACGGGTGTAAGAGATACTTGCATTGCCTTAAAACTCCTACGTAAAGCCCACCGAGCATTGATTCCAATACGTCTCTTCCATTTTTTTCTTGACACACACGACATGTTGTGGTGTAAGAATTAATTGCCGCAATATATAGTAAGAGGGGCCCAAAAGGTTATTCATTTGGAGACACACAAATTGTCAAAAGGCTGTTCAGCCCGTGCAACAGGCGATCTGCGATCTCCTACGGAATCACCTAATCGTATAGCCACCGATGTTGCCCATCACCTCCAAAAAGAAACACATGACCATGTCATGATAAAAAGCGGGTGCGGACATCAAACCTCTCGAGGGATGTGTGGCCGGTCAAGAATTGTCTCGGCTTAACTCGGAGAAGGCTTGAGAGTTCATTCCAGCCAAAACGATCCTGTAGACAAACTGAGATTCCCCGCAAGAATCATCTCTCTTCGTGATAACGGCGGTGAGCGAAGGATTTACGCTCGCCTGCCAAACCATTTTGAAGGAGGGAAGAGCAATGAGGAAGATCTCACTGGTTAATCAAAAAGGTGGCTGCGGGAAGACAACAACCGCTATTAATTTAGCTGGCTGTTTGGCACGGGAAGGCAAGAAGGTTCTCCTAATCGACCTTGACCCGCAAGGGCATTCAGGACTCGGATGTGGGGTAAGACCTGAGCAAATAGAAAACAGCACGTACGAGGTCTTGGTAGGTGAAATACCAATAAGCCAATCTATCCACATGTTCAGCCCCAATCTCCACGCCGTTTTCAGCAACGTTGTGCTAAGCGCCTTTGAGCAGCTCATGTCAGGTGCCCCGCAGAGGGAGTATAAACTTGCCCAAAGCCTTGTGGGCATTGATAACGATTACGACTATGTGATCATTGACTGCCCTCCTAATGTGGGGCTTTTGACTTTTAATGCCCTGATGGCATCCGATGAAGTGATTGTCCCCGTTGACCCTAGTTTCTTCTCTCTGAATGGGTTAGATAAGGTCATAGAGACTATTGAGCTTATTGAACAGAAAACGGGACATGAACTTCCATTCAAGATTCTGGCCACGAATATCGATCGCAGAACCAATTTCGGGAAAGGAGTTGTGGAAAAGCTCAGGGCGCATTTTGGCCAACATTGCTTTGATACCATTATCAACACGTGCACCCGACTCAGAGACGCTGCTGGCCACGGAAAACCCATAGATGCATACGATAAACACTGCGCTGCCTTCCGCGATTATCAAAACTTGGCCAAGGAAATCATGGAAGAAGCCCCAATGAAAGCTGAGACACTCGCTCCTATATCTCATCTGGTGCATGAAGCAGCGCTGACAGAGCCAAGACAAAAGGAGATTCGCTTCACATTTGAGGCACCCGGTGATGCCACGGTAAAGATTGCTGGCGATTTCAATGAGTGGATGCCTGAGCGTCTTCATTTTACCGATTCCCACGGCAGGCCGATATGGCGGAAGAACATGCAGCTTAAGCCAGGCACATACCAGTACAAATACCTCCTCGATGGTCATTGGGTGCATGATCCCAAAAACGACCAAACAGTTGACGATTTTTTTGGCGGCTTAAATTCTGTTATCAAGGTATAGGCTTTGACCAGCATGCCCCTCGCGAGCCGCGCTCGTAAGGAGCGGTAAGGGGAATCCCAACAAAATGGCCTTTTTTCTTGCCGGGATGGTTTCACTTGTCCTCAGTGGAAGATAGAAAAAAAGTGGCGAGAGGACTTGAAGAGATATCTCACCTCTTCTTGTCCCATCAGGGTCGCCAGGACGAAGCAAAGAACCGCAAAG
>JBFEUB010000308.1:0-2451 GCA_041547605.1 Desulfobacteria bacterium | reverse complement strand
TCCCATGTGTCTTTCGGTTGCCTGAAAGGAAACACCTTGCCCAAAAAAGGCGCACAGACCACCATCCTGACAGCCAGACAGCCCGAGCACTTTATTTCATCGGACTTCCAACAGAACGCCACGGCACCCTGTCAGCAGCCGTCCAAGCACCTTACCCAGTTCATCAGTTCCTTAAAACTGCAACTGACCGGACTTGAAGCAATATCTGATAGATTCTTTACTATCACGCCAGAACGAAGATTCAATTGGCTGATTTCCCAAACTTAATCGTAGAAAACTACCAGGTCTGCTTGGGAAAACACCTAATGCGATTTGGAAAAATGCGGAGGAAGAAGCAGTAGCTGTGGATATAAGGTCAGCCTGCAGGCGGCTATGTATCGGGAACAAGATCTCGGTTCAGATTTTTACAGCTATGGCTCCCGAACCTTTTTTGCAGCCCGTTCCAAGTTTTTTTTCGCTTCTGCAAAGTCAGGTCTGATGCGTAGCGCTTCCGAAAAGTGCTCAATAGCGTCATCGAGCCTCCCTTGCTGAGCAAGCACAGTCCCCAGGTTATTGTGGGCCTTTTCATCGTCAGGCGTGATTCGGAGGGCCTCGAGATAATGGCTGACGGCCTGGTCAAGTTGCCCCTGTTTGCTCAAACAAAGGCCCAGGTTGTAGTGTGCCTGCCCGAAATTTGGTCTTATCTGCACGGCTGTTGCCAAATGGAATATCGCCTTTTCAATTTGTGCTGACTCACCTAGTGCGGTTCCGAGGTTGTAGTGTGCCAAAGCATTGTTGGCAGTAATGCTCGAAGTGTGTTCAAAGAGCGTGATACTGTTTTTCCAATGACTTGCTTGTACCCGTGTTGTTATGGTCAACCCAATAAGAATGCAACTTGTCGACGTCGCAAGCAAGACTTTTCGATAGGGCCATCGTTTTGATAAAGCCGCAGATAACCAGGCAATGATAACAAACAACCCAATGTGCGGAACATACGTGTACCTGTCAGCCATAGACTGATGTCCTACCTGTACCAAGCCGATTACCGGCACGAGCGTCCCAAGATACCAAAACCATCCAACCGGGAGATACGGAAACCGCCCTCCAAGCCAAATGACCAGAACCGTCATGCAAATCAAGAATAAGCCAGCCACTGCCACTTGCCATCCCGGCAGATCCCACGAAAAGGGATATATGACCGCCAGGTTGCTAGGCCACATGGTTTTTTCAATGTAAACGACATAGGAGATGAGACCATTACTCATTCGAGTTCCTAGTGGGATGAGATCCAGTGAGGAAACGGATCCGCCGCGTTGCTGGGCCAAAAAGGTCACGACACAGGAAGCCCCTGAAAGAACAAAAAAAGGCATTT
This sequence comes from Desulfobacteria bacterium, assembly GCA_041547605.1. GTDB lineage: Bacteria > Desulfobacterota > Desulfobacteria > Desulfobacterales. The sequence goes on along the minus strand of JBFEUB010000308.1, from coordinate 1,100 downwards.
TTTCCGCAATCAGACGCAGGCGCATCTGGTTCAGCCCCGGGAATTGGGGGTTCTTTCCCTTTGCTACATTTCGTGATGCATCATGAGTCAACCGATTCAGAGGCCAGTAGTCCAGCAAGAGCAGGACGAAAGGCAAAGTCACCAGCATCGGTTTTGACAAGAGCCCCATGGCGAATGCTACAAGCGAGAGCATGTATCTTGCGGGTTTGGGGTATTTGACGTAACGGATGTAGGTCCACATGGTCAGTATCCAGAAGGAAGTGCTCAGCACGTCTTTACGTTCTGAGATCCAAGCCACTGACTCCACATGAAGGGGATGTACAGCAAATAGGGCAGAAACAAAGAAACTCTGCCACAATGCACCAGTCATCCGCCTGAAGACCAGGAATAGCAGCAGCGTATTCCCCACATGAAGGATTAGACTAGTCAAGTGGTGTCCGAATGGCTTCAAGCCAAAAATCTCATAATCCAGCATGTGTGATAGCCATGTCAATGGGTGCCAGTTGGATGCGTGCGTCGCGGTAAAAGCCCACGAGAGGCCCTTCCAGGTCAGTCCGTCTTGCACACGTTTGTTCTCGGTGACATACAGGTTATCGTCGTAGTTGACAAAATCATGATCTAGAACCTCCCAGAAGGCAACCATGGTCATTGCGATAAGAACCAGAGATAAAAGAGGTTCAGGACGAGAAACCATCATTTTGAAACGTTTGGACATAAAGAACCTCTGTTGAAATATTGAAGCTCCTTGCAGTCCCGACTTGTCAAGGCCGCAGAGAGCTTCAATAACAAAAAAGCAGGGCCAAATCAATCACCCTGCCGTCCATATTTGTATGTTGAACTGCAACCGCCAACGTATTCCCCGTCCCGACTTGTCGGGGCTGCACTGAGCTTCAATCGACAAGGGGGGTTTGGTCAAGAATGCCCCGGTCTCTGCATGTTCACAGAAGCTATCTCAAAAAAGTGGATCAGGGTTCAGGGCAAGGCGCGGGGCGGCGAAAAAGCGCAGCATACACGTTAGTATGCGAGCATTTTGAGCCGACTCGCAAGGCCGCCATGGGGCGTCAGACGCATTTTTGAGATAGCTTCTAGTGTTGTGTCCC
>JBFEUB010000307.1:0-2467 GCA_041547605.1 Desulfobacteria bacterium | reverse complement strand
CTCGCACAGCCTTCCAGTCATTCTCATGTTCTTCCATAAGTACAAAAAGGGTGTGAACCACCTGGCGAAACATAGGCCCCAGTGACTCAGCGGGATCCTTGGCGTCATGTATCTTAACGCCCAGGTTGGACTGACAGATTCTAAAGTTGCTGACTATGGCGTTGGTGGTCATCCAGATGTCAATGCCATAGCGAGATACGTCCGTTTCCCATACATCCTGTTCAATATAATATGACGCCAATTCACCTACGAAAGCAAAATCCCCGCCAATGGGCTGACGGATTCGCAGACCGTAAAGAGCACGGGTTAAATTGTAAACGATATTGTTGGTGATCGTCCCATCATACTTGTAGCGAGAATATATGGGGGAAACGTATTGGTAGCCCTTTTTCAGGATCGGCTCCAAAAGATATTTAACCCAATCGCTGGTAATGGAACGCAAGTCTGAGTCAACGACCATGCAGGCTTTCACCTTGAGACGCTTGGCGGCTTCGAAGATGGACCGAAAAGCAGAACCCTTGCCGCCGGGTCCTCGGTAGATAGACACGATCTTTTCCTGCCAGGGCTTGATCTGGAATTCCTTGGCTACCTCCCGCGTGTCGTCCGTAGAACCCCCGTCTGCGACCATGATGACAGATCGCAAATCCTTGTAGTGTTTATGAAGCCCATGCGTCACCATCTGGATTACGTGCATAATAGTTGCCTGGTTGTTGTAACAAGGGATACCTACGAGGATATCCGCCCGCTCAACTTCTTCTATCCTCTTTGAAGTATAGGCCCTCAGTCCCGTATCGTAACGCATCGCTTATCGCCTCCTTACTATCAAGCTACTTAGGAACCATCCTTGCAATAGGCGGTTTTCTTTACACGGTTGGAGAGATTCGTTGCCATATTACCCAATCTCAAACGTTTTTCAAGAATAATAGATGCCGTCTTAGCCGGGTTTGAATTTCTTTTTCGGCCATCCAGCACTGCTGATAAGGTGGTCACTGAATCTGGATGCTCCGAATTTCCGGAACATAAATCCCACTTATACCCCAACTAGCACCTGTCAGTCTCACGGGTTTGTTGATGGACCTAGAGGCATTCTCTAGCAAGCCCTTCACCGCTCTGCCACGGGTCCTCCCTTGATGACCCCTCTTCTATTTGGCTCTATATAGATGAAATGACGTCGTGGGTCCCATGGGTTCCGATGGATGATCTTCATGAACATTCAACACTGAAGCTTCCTGCAGTCCCGATGAATCGGGACGGGGAATGTGCTCGCTGCTGCAGTTCAATCCAAAAGAATGAAGGCACAGCGTATTCTCTGGGTGCTACTGCTGCTGGCCCTCTTTTTTGAACTGACCGGCCCATACACACTGTTGAGCAAAAATGAAATTCAGCCAGAGGGAACGGGGGCTGTCAGCCAGCCGGCGGCCGAGCATGAGCCTGCCACAATTCCTATCAAGCCGACAAAAATTGGTGAAGCTGGCGAGAAGATGGGCAGAGGGATCGACCAACTCAGCGAGAAGGCTTCTTCACACCCGGGAAGTTGGATCAATACAAAGGTGTTTGCAGGCATTACGTGGCTGAAACTCAGTGTTTGTGTCCTCATGGTCTTTTCTGTACTCCTTGCAGAGCGTATCGTGGGATGGATGGTCAACGCACAAATCGGTCGATTCGCCCCTCGGGCGGGGGCTGTTTCGTGGAAAAGCTTACTCCTCTCTGCTCTCTCCAGGCCTCTTTCGCTCTTTATCTGGGCCTACGGCATATACTGGGCTATCTCGCCCTCGTTTATTCATTTTCGAACCCCAGAGGGAGCTAATCTTGTCCAGCTTGTCGCTCAGAAAGCGGCCAATACGGCAGGCGCTTTCGCTATTCTTTGGTTCCTCTATCGCCTGATTGCCATAGTAGACGTCGAGATCAAGAAATGGGCGGCTTCTACGGAAAGCACTATAGACGATGTGCTAGCGCCTCTTGTAGGGAAAACTCTCCGTGTCTTCATCATTGTGATCGGAGGCATTATCATCATTCAGAACCTAACTGGGGTAGAAATAGGCCCTTTGCTTGCCTCTCTGGGCATAGGTGGTCTGGCAGTAGCATTGGCAGCGAGAGAACCCATTGCAAATTTCTTTGGTACACTGACGATCCTGTTTGACAAGCCCTTCCAAGTAGGAAAAAGAATCGTCGTTGACAACCACGACGGCGTCATAGAATCGGTCGGGTTTAGGAGTTCTCGGATTCGGACGTTGAACGGCCACCTGGTTTCTATTCCAAATGAAAAGATAGTCAATTCCAATGTAGAAAACATTGGCCAAAGGCCTTACATCCGTTGGCTGACCAACATCACGATCACCTACGACACAGCGCCGGACAAAGTTGAAAAGGCCGTTCAAATCATCCGGGAAATCCTCGAAAACCATGAAGGCATGAAAGAGGATTTTCCTCCAAGGGTATTCTTTAACGGCTTCAATGATTGGAGCCT
>JBFEUB010000306.1:0-2509 GCA_041547605.1 Desulfobacteria bacterium | reverse complement strand
AGCCACACCAAAGAACAAGTGCCAGCTCCAGGCAACAACACCAGTGGGGGAGCATCGACTGGCCCACTGATCCGGACAAACGTTTGGCCATACGAGGTGTCTATCATCCTACACTCCGAAGCAACCGGCCAAGCCTTCGCTTTCTCATCATACAGGGCCAAATACTCCGCTTTTGCTTTCGCTGATCGAAAAGGGTGATACGCTGATATTTCCATAGTTCTCCTGTCCGTGGCACGCTGAGTGCACCTAACGCTTGAGCTAAGGCGCTGCCGGGCCGGCAAGACTATTTGCATTACAAACCAACTTGGCTGGCAAGATCACCTGCAAAAACCGCAGCGGTAGGCAGTCGCCTTGAGCGATTTGTTAGGCTGCGCACCTATGCTTCACCTAGCACGACCTCTGGCTGTTGTAAGTAGTCTTGCACTTCTGTATAGAATTTTCCAACGTGTGCTCCATCTATCAGCGCATGATGTACTTCCACACACAATGGCATCTTCAAGGAATCTCCATCCTGAAAGAATTTGCCCCACGCATACCGTGGGATAGAATCCCCAGGATGCAACGGCATCGGAGCCCTATAGCTTGTGAATGACACCCAAGGTATGGCCGTCATAAATAGCAAGTCGTCTCGACCTGGTTCGTCTTCTAATGTCAAATGCTCTTTCACATCTTCAATCCCTTTGGCAGTTATTGCCGCAAACTTCGGGAAATCCTCAACATAGTCAATCGTACAGAAGCTGAACACATCTTCATCCACCAGAATAGTGAAACTTGGGTGTACGATCTCATGCTCTATCACTCCTCCCGCTCGAATGCGATACCTGAACTCGGCGATCGCATTCGATGCTCGTGAGATCACGTATACCATGGCTACGGTAAACGAAATGCCACGCCGCTTTACAACTGGGTAGAATGCCGTCAGGTCTACATTTGCAGTTATACCGAAGTGTGGATGGTCATAGGCGTTAAACAACTTGAAATGTTCGCGTCGTGGCCAAGTCTCCATGTCAAGATAACGCATACTTCACCTCCAGATTGGTGGTAAATATCTTCGAACGTCGTATCATTCTTGCTACTACAGTTGTAATTGGCCAAAGTCAGCTAATCAGCCAGAAAATTACCGGCAAAACTGGTGGGTTTTTTCTTTGAAAATGCAGTTTTGACACCGAAATCCTACTCAAAAAGCATTTTTATGTTTAGCAAATAGGCCGCAAACCATAACTACAACTGTAGTATTGCGCAGCCTAACTATTTCTTATACGGAATCCATTTTCTCTGCCTTTTTGGTATCTTAGATGGATTCCTCCTAATTCACTCCTGGGGTTGAATTTACGGAAAATTTCCGTATAATACCCTCATGCTTACTCTTTTACGGAATGTCTGATGTTTCCGGGATGAATGGTCCTGTTCAGAACGCAGAGCCCGCCGCACCGTTCGGCTGAGGGCTCACGGCGAAGCCTTGACGGTGGGCGGGCTCTATGATTCTTCAATGTTTACCGCCAAGGATTTCCTATTGTCTTGGCTGCTGGTTTGAGCTTGGACACAGTCGCGAGGCGTCTCTTGTTACATTGTCCGGGTACAATTTCAGTATAGCACAGCTTCGGGTGGAAGTCAACACCTTTTCTCCTCCCCTTGACACCCCCTCCAACTCTTGATATAATCTCCTCAGATAAGATATGTTATCCAAAGAGTTTGGCCGAAAACTCTGGAGATAACCCCGCCAAAAACGACGGTTATCTCGAAAAAAACTCTTAATATAATATTTTCATGGCAAGGAAAAAGACCCTTACAGACCAGTACCAAGACCACTTGCTCAGGATAGGGAGAAGCCCCCGTACAGTAAAGGCCTACGCTCATGACCTGGCCGTCTTTGCCCGTTGGTTTGAGCAGACCACCGGCGAGGCCTTCCACCCCCGAGCCGTGGACCCCAGAGACATCCGGGACTACAAAGGCTACTTGGTGCGCAAAGGCTTGAAACCTTCAACCATCAACAGGCGCCTGATCGCCCTGCGCCGCTTTTTCCGTTGGGCCAAACAAGAGGGCCTGGTGGGAGAAAGTCCCTTTGATGTCCTCGAGAAGGTCTTGGTCAAAGAACAAAAAGACACCGCCCCCCGCTGGCTTGACCCCAAAGAACAGTTGGCCCTTTTGCGGGCCGTCAGAAAGAGGGAAAGCAAGCGAGATCTGGCCATCATCCAGACCCTCTTGGGAACAGGCTTGCGGATCTCAGAGCTGGCCGCCCTCAAAGTGTCAGACCTGGAGATCTCCGATCGCAAGGGCTGGCTCCACGTTCGGGAGGGCAAGGGGAGCAAGGCCAGGGACATCCCCCTGGACAACAAGACCCGCCAGGTCCTTTCAAGCTACCTTGAGGAACGGCCAGAGGATGGAACCGAACGGCTCTTTTTAGGCCAGCGGGGGCCTCTCAGTGAGCCAGGGATCAACTACTTGGTGACCAAGTATGCCTACCAGGCCAGGCTTGAGGACTGCTCAACTGCCGTGAATTTGCCTGGTT
>JBFEUB010000305.1:0-2531 GCA_041547605.1 Desulfobacteria bacterium | reverse complement strand
CGCCTGACGGCTTGAACAGAACCACTGTGTGCATGATTTAGCGGAGCGAAGTTGATGTCCCGAAAATGCTCACGGAGCAAGGAAAATGGCTTTTTGGCGATTCCATATTCTTGGAACAAACTCCTGGGACACAACACTAGTGTTCTTCACACTGTTTACAATATTTTTGTTGCAGTGCAACAGCGAGCGTATTCCCTGTCTCCACTTGTCGGGACTGGACCGAGCTTCAATGTGACGGATTATCATTCTTGAATTTTCCTCTAGAAGCCCACAAGCGCTCACCCGAACCTTCCTGCAACGTTAGTGTTTGCCAGTTCCAGGGTGCCTTCTGTTTTTGATCTTTTTTACGAAGCTGGCAAAGATAGCGGCTGCAGATGGGACAATCCAGATCAATGCAGGGGTCCAAGTGGATAAGAACACTTGCCGTGCCTGCAAAATGGGTCTGGATGATTGTTTCCAGTTCTTTACCTTCGGTGTGGGCTTCTTCCAAGGTATAGTCTCGAGGCAAAATAAGATGGAAATCAATATGAATAAGATTGCCCGAACGCCACGCTCGGAGCTGATGCACATCGATCCACATATCTTTCCGGTGAGCAGCGAGGAGACGTGAGATCTCGTCAAGAAGGCTAAAATCCGACGCGTCCATAAGCCCTGCGAAGGATTGACGGACGAGCTTTCCCCCCGAAATAAGAATATGTAACCCCACCGAGCAAGCGACCGCACCATCCAGCCAATACCATCCGGTATATTGGACCAAGAGGAGGCCTAACAGCACTGCCCCGGAGGTATATACATCGGTCAGAACATGTTTGCCGTCTGCGATAAGAGTGACTGAGGATGTTCTTCTGCCAACCCGAACAAGCCCGACGCCCAAAACGAGATTGATCAAGGAGGCGCCAAGGATGATCAGCAGTCCGCCTTGAAGATGCGGCAGTTGTACAGGATGAAGAATATGAGATAATCCTGTCTTAAATATCCCAAAGGCTGCGAAGATAATGAGGGCACCCTCAAAACCTGCTGAAAAGTATTCAATCTTACCGTGTCCGTACGGATGACTTTCGTCTGGTGGCTTGGCTGCCAGTAAAATACTTCCAAGGGCGAAGGCACTGGCCACCAAGTTGATAATGGATTCCAGAGCATCTGACAGGATTGCAGACGAATGGGTGAGCCGGTAAGCATAGAATTTCAGAGCCATCAATGAGGCGCCGACGAAGAAAGAGAGGCTGATCGCAAAAAGGCGCACCTTTACACGATCTCTTTCCGACCGCTTTAGTCCATTTGTCATTTTTCACATACTGTTAGACCAATGAGGGTAGGAAATCTGGATGCCAACAGGCTATATTTGAAGAGGCACAGAGCAAACGAACAGGAGGCCGTCCCCCAAGTTCCTGAAATATGACATAGTAACTTATGATACCGGTTTCCCCGCCTGGAATTTGGCTATCAAGATTGTCCATATTTTGCTCTGGCGTTGGGCTACACCCCCAAGTCCGAGCCAACGTTCTGGTACTGTTGATGCCACGCCTTCATCGCCTTTTCTATCTCACCAGCCTGCCCTGCCACCCGTTTGCCGTTGAACTCTCCCTGACGGAGTTCCTGATCCATCGTCTGCAAATGCGCGTTCACACGTTCCCGGGTTCTATCCATTTCCCGTAGGCGCTCTCGGATGTGTGTTCTTTGTTCTTGGCTCAGCCCCCCGACGAACTGTCGGTGGTTTTGCTCCATCATCTGAATTTCGTTCCGTAACTGCTCGCGGAACTGTTGGGCCTGTTCGCGATTGAAGGCTTGCCCCTTGGCTGCTTGCGTAATCTCGCGGGCCCGAGTGCGAACTCGTTCGGCTGAATGAACGCAGGTGCGATACTGGCTATGTTGTTGTTCAGTGGTGTGGACGCGCTGGCGGCGTTGCTCCTGAATCCCCGTTTCAAGTCCGTGCTGCTCCATGGGCGATGGGTGGCCGCCACCTCCGTAGCCGCCACCTCCAGCACCACCACCGCCACCCCCTCGGGCATGCACCGTAGGCATGGGGATGAGGAACAGAGAGAGTCCAGCGAGAAGGGCCAAAAGTTTCGTCATTTTCGTCTTGATATTCAGATAAAATAGGCGTTTCATATTATGACCTCCGAATCTTATGTAATCTCATGGTCTGCCACCTCATTGCTGAAGACTCAGCGAACGTTGGCCAGCCGGAGTGTTCTTTTTAACATAAGCATTGCTAGGATTTCAAATGGTAATGTCAGGAAACAGGAGCGTCCTTAAACAAATGAACAGTCTTATCACCGTTGGTGATACGGACGGCTAATAGCTATATACTATAGACGATCGATGTATAGCAGGCCAGAGGTTGCGTCAGGAGTAACCTCCGGGTTTTTTGGCGAAACAGGGAAGCCGGGCAAGGAAATGTCAGGATGTCCCTCTGGTGGCAACAAAGCTGTGCAATACGAGCAACATCTTCATGAGAGCGGTTTAGGCAACAGCCCGTTTCTTACATTAACCAGCTTTCGATTTGGGTTTATCAGGTCGTGCGGACTTTT
>JBFEUB010000304.1:0-2565 GCA_041547605.1 Desulfobacteria bacterium | reverse complement strand
GCTAAATCGCGCACGCAGTGGTTCTGTTCAAGCCGTCAGGCGCAACCGGAGCGCAACAACTCGGGCGGAGCCCTCAGACAGCTTGCAATTTTAGACGCCAGTCACATTCAAAAATCTTCTCCAAAATTGCACAATGTCGTTGGCCAAATAATATTTTTAATCATCAACGACTTGCGAGCAAACGGAACATATTTTTGACAATCAGTCTATAAACACCGTTACCAAAGGACCAGTTGATGAGACAGTCTGAGACAATCAATGTCGGCATTGTCGGCGGGGGTCGTGGGTGCAAGGCGGTTATGGAAATGATCCTGACCAAAAAACTCAAACGACTGCGCATGAAAGTTATCGGGGTAGCAGATCACAATCAAAATGCAGTCGGTTACAGGTACGCCCAGAAAAAAGGAATTTACACAACAGCAGACTATTGCGATCTATATAAAATCAAAGATCTCCACATGATTATTGAGCTAACAGGCCGTGATAAGATAGCCAACGAGATTCCTCAAACCAAACCAGGACATGTTCGATTCATGGACCATGTCGCTGCTCGCCTTTTCTGGGATATCTTTCAGATCGAAGAGGAAAGGATTAACGAGCGCAGTCGGGCGGAGGCAGCCATCAGAGAAACCAACGCACGCTTGAACACCCTCATTCAAGCGATTCCAGACGTGGTCTCTTTCAAGGATACCCAAAGCCGCAACCTGGTTGTGAATAGGGCTTTTCAGAAGTTAGTGGGTTTGAAACAATCAGAGATCGTAGGTAGAACGGACGCTGAACTGTTTCCCGCAGACCTAGCGGATGCTTGGCGGGATAGTGACGAACAGGTGCTGAAGAGCGGTAGGACGCTGCGTTTTGAAGAAAAAGCCACGTCTGGGGACGGAAGGGAAACTTTCTTCGACACTGTCAAGGCACCACTTCGGGATAGTGATGGGAAGATGGTAGGTCTCGTTGGTGTTAGTCGTGACATTACCCAGCGAAAGCGAGCGGAGGAGGCTGCCCTGGAGTCCGAAAGACAATATCGCCTCGTGGTGGATAACGCCAATGATGCCATTTTCATTGTGCAGGACGGCGTAGTAAAATTTCCCAACCCAAAGGTGTTAGAAATTATAGGCTATTCTGCGGACTACCTGGCTTCCACTCCGTTTGCTAGTCTTATCGCACCCGTAGACAGAGACATGGTCGTAGAAAGACATAAGAAAAGGTTACTGGGCGAGAAGGTGCCGACCACCTATTCTTTCAGACTCATGAACAAAGCCGGTGATCTGTTATGGGCACAGGTCAATGCAGTACTTATTACTTGGGAGGGGAAGCCCGCTGTGCTTTGCTTTCTCAGGGACATTACGCTCCAGAAGAAGCTTGAAGCACAACTTCAATATGCCCACAAGATAGAGGCTGTCGGCACATTAGCTGGCGGCATTGCCCATGACTTCAACAACCTGCTTATGGGGATTCAAGGAAACGTGTCTTTGATGCTTATGGACGTACACTCAGATCAACCCAATTATGAACGGTTAAAGAACATTGAAAAACAGGTTCAAAGTGGAGCCAGGCTGACCTCACATCTCCTCGGGTATGCCAGGAAGGGGAAATATGAGGTAAAGCTCCTTGATCTGAACCATTTAGTATACGAGACGTCCGATACCTTTGGCAGAACAAAAAAGGAGATTGCGATTCACCGCGAGCTAGCCAAAGACCTGTTTGCCATAGAAGCGGATCCTGTGCAAATAGAGCAGGTGCTCTTGAATCTTTATGTGAATGCCGCAGATGCCATGCCAGGTGGTGGGAAACTGATCCTAAAGAGTTCAAAGGTTACACACAATGATATGAAGGGTAAGTTGTACGAACCGAAGCGAGGCAGGTATGTGCTTTTTACAGTGACCGATACATGAACAGGTATGTATAAAAAGACCATGGAGCGAATTTTTGATCCGTTCTTTACCACCAAGGAGATGGGCCGGGGTACCGGTTTGGGCCTAGCCTCTGCTTATGGGATTATAAAGGGTCATGGCGGTTATATTGATGTCGATTCCAAGAGGGGCCATGGAACCACCTTTAGTATTTATTTACCTGCATCAAAGGAAAAGGTCGGAAAGGCTGTTGAGAGTGCCGAGCGATTAATCAGAGGAACTGGAACGGTACTGCTGGTAGACGACGAGAAGATCATCCTGGAGGTGGGCCGGGAATTGTTAGAAGGTATGGGTTACCGAGTACTCACGGCAACAGACGGAGAAGAGGCGATCAAGGTTTATAAGAAGAACCGGAATAACATAGACATTGTCGTTTTGGATATGGTTATGCCTGGCATGGGTGGTGGCGAGGCCTATGACCATATGAAGGGAGTAAACCCGGAGATAAAAGTCCTGCTTTCAAGTGGCTACAGCATTGATGGTGAAGCGGGCAAGATTTTGGAACGTGGCTGTGATGGCTTCATTCAGAAGCCCTTCACTATGAAAGAGCTGTCTTGTGAAATAGGGAAGATTCTGACGAAGGAATAGGGATGACTTGCAATTAATTTGCTGGGTCTCGGGTTGGGCCTTACCCCTCCTCTTCGGGTGGGTTTTC
>JBFEUB010000303.1:0-2580 GCA_041547605.1 Desulfobacteria bacterium | reverse complement strand
GCCCAGGTCGAGGCTCTTTTCAACGTTCCACCCCCGAATAACTCCATACATGAAGCCGGCATGAAAGACATCACCACAACCCGTGGTATCGACAGCCTTCACTTTGTATGCAGGCCGTTCGATCGTCCGACCGTCTATGAGAGCCACATAACCTTTTTTACCCAGCGTAACCCCGACGACTCGCGGGCCGAATTCTGCGAGCTTATGACAGGCCTCTGCGGCCTTGTTATTTCCCACAAGCGCTTTTGCAAAGACTTCGGAAGCCAGATAATAATCGCTCAAGCGAGCAAGTTCAAGCATGCCCTCTCGCAGCGAGCCCGCGTCCACAAAGACCTGGACGCCCGCGTCCTTTGCAGCCTTGCATGCAGCTAGGGAGGCTTCAGGAAAGAGTCCATCCGTCAGCAGCAATCTGGCTTGGCGTATAATGGCGTAGTCAATCTCGTCCGGGCTTGGCGGGGGTCCTGTGGGCCTTTGCCAAAAGATCGTTCGTCTTCCCAAATCCGGTTCAGCTACAATAAATGCAAACTGGGACTCATAACCTTTCCTGACAAGCGCACCGCTGGTGTCGATGCCTTCCCCGACCAGGGAGGCCTTGATCATACTACCGAACAGATCGTCTCCAAGCATGCCGGCGAAAGCGCACGAAAGGCCCCATCTGGAAAGGGCGACCAGGGCTGTGGCCACAGGCCCACCACCCTGGATGACCATATTAGAAAACTCGCACTTCACATCAGGCGGGGGATAGGCATCTATTTTTCCGATGTAATCGAGGGCAGACTGCCCTAAACCATATACTTGAAATGATTGCATGTCAGAAGACGTTCAGCAAACTATCAAACCCATGCAAGTAATTAACTTCCTTGATTTTTGTATTTATATACAAGAGATACAAATAATGCAATATATCTGATTCTTCCCACGTGTTGTCCCGTTTTTTGAGATAGAGATGTGCACATGCCCTGTGTCTCAGGGAGTTGTGCGGGGCAAACCTGCTTTAGGTTAGGCCCGGGATGGTGCTATCCACTGTATCAAATCGCCATATCAAACTTCACTTGGAAAGGTGAGGGCTTGGTTTGCCTGGTGATCTGAGTGAGGGTGATTGAAGTTTCGAGATTGTTTTGATATTATTTTGTTTTAAGAGATTACAATTATGGCAACATATGTTGAACTAAGAGATGGAGATTCCAATGACAACATATCGGTCGGACAGGATGATTGAAGTTCCCTGCAGTCCTGATCAATCGGGACGGTCCCGCTCGGCGGGATTCGCGTATGAGGAAGTTTACCATTGTAAGATGCGCTCGCTAACCAAGCAGTCGCGACGAGTCGATACAGGGAATGCGCTCGCTGTTGCCGTTCAAAGAATTCTCATTCCATTGGTGTTGGCTTTGGTCTTCTTGGGATGTCAAGAGAGTGCTCTTCGCGTCAAGGTTCGGTATGATCAGATTCAAGGTTTGAAAGAGGGCGACCGGGTTCTCTTTGAACAGAACCCCATAGGCGAAGTGACACGTATATTCTATTCAGCGGATGGTTATTATGTGGTGGACGTGGCCATCGACAGGGCCTTTGCAAATGCCGCTACGGAGCATTCCAACTTCTTCATTATAAAGGACCCCCTGAGTGGCGAAAAGAGGGCTATTGAAATGGTCCAAACCCGAAAAAGGGGATCACCCCTGCAAGGTGGAGCCAGCGTCGAAGGTTCCACAAAGTCTTCGGGGGTCTTCATTCAGACGGGAGAGGATTTTGAGAAAGGGCTTGAGAACCTCAAAGAACAGTTCGAGCGATTCTTTGAAGATCTCAGGAGCGTCCCCGAGAGCGAGGAACTCAGAAAGCTTGAAAAGGAATTGGAGCGTCTTGCAGAAGAGATGAAGCGATCAAGCAAGGAGGTGCGAGAAAAGATACAGAAGGAATTATTGCCACGTCTCCAAGAGGAGATTGAAAAGCTCCGAGAACAGTTGCGTAAGTTCGGACGTGAGGACGAATTGGAACCCATAGAAACTCAGATGAAAAAGAACATGCAAATATGACCTGGAACTGCAACAGCGAGCGCACTCCCTGTTTCGATTTATCGGGACTCCAAAGATCTCCAATTGTTACGAGATTTCTGTAGTTAAGCCCCCGATGACACCTTTAATCCTACCTGTTCGATAAAATGGATAGCAGCCTTTGAGGGTAGGTCTCATCCCTATTCACCTCCTATGATCCGCCCAGAACTCATGTTGAATAGACCCCGGCAGGACGTCATAAACACGTTCAGGCGGTGACAGGGCGTTATTCGGAAGATATTCTGCGCATTTTGAACTGAAAAAGGAAGCAGATTCCTTGCAGCTTGCTCTTGGAAATTTCTATGGCCATGAAATGTACCCACATCTTTCGCAACAGCCCACGCGAAATGGCACCGAGTTTGCATGGACATGAGGTACACTTGAAATGGTTGCTTATAGCGGTTGTCAGAATAACGTTCCGATAAGAATAGATGACAATTGAAAATACTATTTGGCTCACTTGTGGGTGTGCAATTTTAGGATTTTTGAATTCTCCTGGCTAAATCGCACACGCAGTGGTTCTGTTCAAGCCGTC
>JBFEUB010000302.1:0-2629 GCA_041547605.1 Desulfobacteria bacterium | reverse complement strand
TTATATTTATCAACATATCAGTTTTACACACCTAAAATATCCGGAAATTTAATTTTTTGTAATAGTTTAGCTCTTTGACAATTTATTTTCAAAAAAATCAAAAAAAGCTGGCGTCAGAAAACCGAATATAGTATGTAGTCCTCAACACCAAGGAGGGCTATGTGGACCCGATTGTTTTTCGATATCGCGCACGGGAACTTACCGATCAGGATATTGAATATATTCGCTCTATCATTTCCAGGTATTATGTCAGGGGGAGAAGCTATATTTCACGTATTCTGTGCCAGCAGTGGAACTGGTTTCAGCCAAATGGAAAGCTCAAGGAATATGCCGCCCGTGATCTTCTTTTGCGTCTGGAAGAAAAGGGCTTTATTGAGCTTCCGCCGAGATTGCGGCCGAAAAACAATCTAAAGAAGAAATCGTTCGAGCAAATTCCCTTTTTCAAAAAGGAGCCCCTGGAAGGATTAATAAGCCGCTATGACGACCTCGATATCCGGATCGTTACTCCCGGGGATGATTATTTATGGGGCTACCTGCTTCACCATTATCATTACCTGGGGCTGCCCAAACTTGTTGGTGAACATCTCCGATATCTGGTCAATCTTGATGGCCAGGTTGTTGCCTGTCTGGCCTGGGCCAGCGCGGCCTTCAAAGTCAAGAGTCGTGACGATTATATCGGCTGGACCCCCAGAGTTAGACGTGAGCGTCTTTATCTCGTCGCTAACAACGCGCGTTTTTTGGTTCTGCCCTGGATTCGGGTAAAATATCTTGCATCCAAGGTGTTGGCCTTTACGCTTAAGCGCCTGAGCGATGATTGGCAAAAAGCCTATCAACATGGCATCTATCTGGCTGAAACATTCGTCGATGTCTCCCGCTTTCAGGGCACTTGTTATAAAGCGGCCAACTGGCGATATGTTGGGCTGACCCGCGGCAGTGCCAAAAAGGGCAATGCCTATCAGTTTCACGGGCAATCCAAGGCCGTTTATCTTTATCCTCTGGATCGGCACTTCAGAACAGGACTTACCGATGACCAGGGATGAAGCTGTCGCCATATTGGAGTTACCCAGGGAAAAAGCCATTGATGCTATCCTGGCGCTTTCGGAAAAGGCTGAAAGATTCGATCAACTCCGCGGGGATATCAGCCCTACCTGCCCATCGGGAATGATGCCGCCATACCTCAAAGAGCAGGGGAAAAGGCGAAGGAGAAAACCCGGGCAGAAAAAGGGCCACCCGGGAGTGTCCCGGAAACGGCCCGAAAAAGTAGACCATTACAGGAACCATACCCTGAAGTATTGTCCGGACTGCCGGATGCGGTTGGGAAAGCCAATAAAAAGCCATAAACGTTATACGGTGGATATCCCGCCGGCAGCGCCGGAGGTAACCGAGCACACTGTTCACGGTTACTGGTGTCCGAATTGCAAAAAAAGGGTCTATCCCAAGGTCACCGACGCTCTACCCAATTCGACGCTTGGCCTGACGGTCCTGATTATGACGGCCTGGCTTCACTACTGGGTGGGCATGAGTGTTCGAAACATTGTAAAACTGCTGGCCACTTTTTGGGCCTTTAATGTGAGCCCTGGCGGTTTGACCCAAGCTTGGAGAAACCTTGCGGCCACGGTGCGGCCGATTTACGACGAAATCGGTGAAAAGATCCAGAACACCGCAGTGCTCAACGCTGATGAGACCGGATGGAGAATCAGCGGAATCACCCATTGGCTCTGGTGCTTTGCCTCGGATTCCTGGTGCTATTTTGTGATCGATAAAAGTCGAGGCTCCCCTGTCATAAAACGGGTTGTCGGCAAATTATTTGAGGGCGTTCTCATCTGTGACTTCTGGGGTGCCTATAACAAAATTAGCACGCTGGCGACGCAACGCTGTTTCTATCATCTGCTGACCGAACTGGAAAAGGTGGACAGATCCAACAAATCGGATGCCTGGAAATCGTTTCGCAAAAAGCTTGGGCGTCTGCTGATGGATGCTGTCCGCATAAGCACTAAGAAAACGGACCTGAGTTCTGCTATTTTCAACAGGCGCAAAAAGAGGCTTTACATACGGCTTGATCAGCTTATTGACTCGCCCCGTGAGGACAAAGATGTCAACAGGCTTATAAAGCGGCTAATTCGACACAGAAATGAATTTTTTACATTTCTGGAATACAAAGGAGTCAGCCCCTATAACAACCATGCGGAGCAGCAAATAAGAAAGCCGGTTGTGACCAGAAAAATATCACAACAGAATCGATCGGACCAAGGGGCCGAGGCCCATGCGATCTTAATGTCGCTTTTCAGATCCGCCGAACTCCAAGGTCTGAATCCGGTTGAAAAAATCTTGGCGGATGCAAAAATCCTGCTCGGTGCAACTCAGAAAGAAAAGTTCGCCTTCAAATTGGCAGCTTAATTGTCAAAGATCTAAACTGTTACGAATTTTATAAGTATACAGATTAACCATTAAGCCTTTTGACGTCTCCAACTCTTTACATAATATGCAGAAATAAGCCGGGAATTAAGAGGTAATCACCATGTCAGAGAATGATTGGCACGAGACCAAAATCCGTGTGCGGTATAAGGATACTGACCGTATGGGTGTGGTGTATTATGGAAATTACCTTACGTACTTCGAGATCGGACGT
>JBFEUB010000301.1:0-2779 GCA_041547605.1 Desulfobacteria bacterium | reverse complement strand
TTTGGCTTTCTCATTGAGTTCTTTGAGTTTTTCGATCGCCACGGAAAGGCTTTGCTCATTTCGGAACACGCCCACATTTTCTGTCATAAGTTCCCGAAGGGCATCGCGAATTCTAGCATAGCGCTCCGTCCCTTGGGATTCAAGATAATCCGAGAACTGCCCAAAAACATGGTGCCCCGCGTCTTGTGGAAGATCGCCAGGATCTTCTGCGTCGTGAAGGTAGTCTGACACCCTCTCTCCCACGACCTTGCCCATTGCGATCAACTCCAACAGGGAGTTTGTACCGAGTCGATTGTGACCGTGCAGGCTGGCTGCTGCAAACTCTCCACAAGCATACAAGCCGGGCACGATTTGCTCGGCGTTCTTTTGGACCTCCCCAAATTCATTGGTCGGGGCGCCGCCCATTTGATAGTGGGCTGTAGGGGTGACCGGACATAGCTCGCTTTGCGGATCGACCCCCACAAATCTACAGAAGAAGCTGCAAACCTCCTGAATTCTCGTTGCGTGAATGTGCTCAGGAAGGTGCCTCAGGTCCAGCCAAACATGGGATAGCTTGTGATCAGGGTGTGGGCAACCCCTCCCCTCACGGATCTCTGTCATGATGCACCGAGAAACGAGGTCCCGAGGCGCGAGGTCTTTGGCCGTGGGAGCATATCGCTCCATAAACGCTTCACCATCCTTGTTCCGCAAGATTCCACCTTCCCCGCGGAGCGCTTCACTGGCCAGTATGCCAGGCCCGACAATTCCGGTGGGGTGGAATTGCACGGCCTCCAAATCCATGACTGGAAGTCCGGCTTGCAGGATGAGGGCCAACCCATCTCCTGTATTCTGGCGGCAGTTGCTGCTCACTTGGTACATACGCGTCTTTCCGCCGGTAGCCATGACCGTGGCTTTGGCAAGAACAGCCACAAACTTTCCATGCTGCTCCATGAAGACAATGGACCCGATACAGCGATCATTTCTGAAGAGAAGCTCCGTGGCCACACTTTGCGTCAGGCAGGCAACCCCGTGCCTCAAGGATTCAGCCCAAACCGTATCCATAATCCCCTTGCCGGTACGGTCGGCCTCGTAGCACGCACGAAATGCCTTGACCTCGCCAAAATTAAGCATATGGCCGCCAAAGGGCCTTTTGGCAATGCGGCCCTCTTCATTACGGCTAAAATGCATCCCGTGCCTTTCTAGCCAAAGAATCTGCTCCCAAGCCGATTCGCAGACTTTCTTGATGATATTCTGGTCGGAAGAGCAATCTGAGCCCTTCCAGGTATCGAACATGTGGTATACGACTTTGTCTACTGGATCGTTCGGGTCAACTGCAGCCATCCCGCCCTGGGCCGCCGCGGTATGAGACTTTTGAGGACTATACACCTTGGTCACCACGACGACACTTGTGCCCGGACGCCTTTGGCATATTTCAGCCACGCACCTGAGGCCTGCCCCGCCCGCGCCAATCACCAGCACGTCAGGTCTTAGGATCGAATCAATCTGAAGTTCTTTTCCCAACTTGGTATCCCTTAGACACTTAGAATAATCTTGACCCCTGCATAGGCAAAGACACCCAAGATAAAGCCCATCAAGATGCTCAACCCACCCCTGATGAGCCTGTCTTCTACGTAATCGCCAATAATGGTGTGAAGCCCGAAGCCGGCGTGGAAAAACACGAAGCTCACAAAGGCAATGTCCAAGGCCTTCATGCCCGGCGCAGAGATCCTTGATAGTATGGTATCCACATCATGGCCCGCCTTGTAGTTCAAATGCATGAAAAACATGTGTCCGGAAACCAAGGGGAGAAGGCAAGCGCCTGACATCCTTTGAAGCTTCCACAACACGGCGTTATGCGTGCGCCAGAGCTTTTTATATACAACGGTACTTATGATGGCACTGGCTATTACTGCTACGAGCCAGAAGAAGCCCGCAGATACTTCTTGATTGCCGATCAGCATGAAGACGGCTAGTGTCAGGATATAGATACTGCTCAGGACAAAGACCCAGCGAATCATGACTGCATCCTGCCTTACGCGAAAGGCTTCATAGAGAATCAATCTGGTGCCGTTCAAAGCGTGAAATATCACGGGAACAGCCAACGCCCATTCAAGAAAGCTGAAGATAAAATTGTCAAAAAGCTTCATCTTTGAGGCAAAGGCCGCTGGGTCATGAAGCGCCGAAAGGGTAGCAATATGAAAAAGCATATAGAAGACCAGTACAAGACCTGCTATCCGGTGGGCCCACGTCAGGACAAAGCCCCATCCCCTGCACTGGGCATAATACGATAGCCTTTCCGAGCGTTCGAGAATGTCTACAAGATAGCCCTCAATGCCGGTTCTTTGAGCTGACGTATTCATGAGAACTGTCTATCCTTAACCCCTTAAAAACTTCGTGAAATCGTATGCTCTTTTAACACGATGCTCTGTGTTTTTTTGATCTTCTATCATGAACCTGAACTTTGTCAACACAAGAGTCATGCAGGGCTGCGTTAAACAAGTTGACAGACACTACCCAACTAGGCGAACCGATTTGTTTATAGCGGTTGTCAGAATAACGTCCCGATAAGAATAGATGACAATTGAAAATACTATTTGGCTCACTTGTGGGTGTGCAATTTTAGGATTTTTGAATTCTCCTGGCTAAATCGCAAGAACTCAGGCGGAGCCCTCAGACAGCTTGCAATTTTAAACGCCAGTCACATTCAAAAATCTTCTCCAAAATTGCACAATGTCGTTCGCCAAATAATATTTTCAATCATCAACGACTTGCGAGCAAACGGAACATATTTTTGACAATC
>JBFEUB010000300.1:0-2779 GCA_041547605.1 Desulfobacteria bacterium | reverse complement strand
TTTGATCGAGGAGCCCATCCTCTGGCTATCCAACGCCGGTCTGGCGTCTCCCAGCCTCATTGCCTGCAACATTTGGCGCGGCTTCCCGTTCGTGATGATTATCTTGCTGGCGGGCTTGAAGTCCATTCCCAGGGAACTTTACGAGGCGGCTGCCATCGACGGAGCCTCCATGCTGCAGAGGTTCCGGTACGTGACCGTGCCGGGGCTGCGGAAAATGATCGTCATTGCGCTGGCCTTGGACACAGTATGGGAGTTCCGGCGCTTCGGTCTAGTGAAAGCGATGACGGGGGGCGGCCCCGGTCACACAACGGAAATCCTTTCATTGTCCGTATACAAGCAGTACTTTGAATTCTTCCGCTTTGAATATGCATCAGCCATTGCCATTGTCATGAGTATCGTGCTTCTGTTTTTCAGTCTCCCATACATTTTAATGATCGTGAAGGAGCGGTGAATGGGCTCTCTCGATTTTTCCTTAGAGTCTAAATATCTTGTATCTTCAGGGACTGCGCATGATATCTTGAGTTGGCCCAGAAAGCAGCAGGAGCGCCTCGATGGCTTTCTAAAATACCTAAGTTTTTAACCCTTGATGTTGAAGGTTTGAAGTGGTTCTGGGTTCGAAAAGAACGCTGCTATTTTATCATTCCCTGGTGCGCATTGCCCTGGTGATAGTCTCGGCCTACGTTCTGTTCCCAATGGTGTGGATGCTTGCTACGTCCTTCAAAACCGAAGCAGAGGCATTGCGCATTCCCATCACCTGGGCACCCGTGGAGCCGACGGTTCAGAACTACATCGATATGTGGATGGTCAAACCCTTCGGACTTTACTTCCGCAACAGCGTGATCATCTCTGTAAGCACAGCCCTGTTTTCCACGCTCATGGGTGCTTTTGCGGCTTATGGGTTGTCGCGGTTCGCGTTCAGGGGGAAGAAGCTCCTGTTGGGGGGATTCCTGGCCACCCAGATGATATCCGGCGTGCTGGTCATCGGACCCTATTTTAAGATCCTGGCCAGAATCGGGCTATACAACACTCATTCCGGACTGATTATCGCTTTCGTCACCATCTGCCTTCCCTTCAGCACTTGGATGCTGAAGGGTTACTTCGACAGCATTCCTAAGGCGATTGACGAGGCGGCTATGATTGACGGCAGCTCGCGGCTGCGCACCTTTTTGCAAATCGTGCTCCCACTTTCCCTCCCCGGTGTAGTCGCAACGACCCTCTTCGGCTTCCTGTTGGCCTGGGGAGATCTGCTTTGGGCGGTCACCCTGGCTTCCACGGATGATGTAAGGATGGTCACCCAGGGCATTGCCTTTACCGTGGGCGAGTTTATCGTCAATTGGCCCATGCTGACGGCGGCGTCGACCATGGGCAGCATCCCATCTATATTGCTCTACGTCTTTATGCAGCGGTATCTCGTGGAAGGGGTTACCGCCGGCGCGGTCAAGCAGTAAGGTGGTCGACGCCTCCAGGTCCCTTTTCCAATTTTGGCGGTGGCAAGGGAACCATGCAACCCTGTAGATTGTGGGCCGAAAATGGCGAATCCGACCCCCTTGGTTCATCTTGCGACACCGGGCCGCTCGGTGATTTGGGTAGGCAAGGTTTGTGGGATTTCCAGTTTCTTCGGTGAACCGGGTCATATCCGTCATGCAAGGGGGAGTCTTTCGTGAGCTTTGGGGAGATGGATAACCGTCACAGCAATCGCGCTGAACGAATGCATCAGACGGTTATGCGGACAGGGGTGAACGCAGAAATCCCACCGGATATCCCGGTTGCCCTGATCTAACAGAAATTGCTATAACATTGTACTTTAGTCAGCTTTAAGGGTCCATTACCCTTGACCCAGTTACTCTCATAAGCATTAGAACAAAGGGGGATTCTATATTCGAAGAGGAGGCCAACAATGAGTTCCATGAGCCATAGAGAACGAGTATTGACCACTCTTAACCTTCAGGAGCCTGATCG
Source organism: Desulfobacteria bacterium (assembly GCA_041547605.1). Classification (GTDB taxonomy): domain Bacteria; phylum Desulfobacterota; class Desulfobacteria; order Desulfobacterales. The sequence continues at coordinate 820 of JBFEUB010000300.1, read as the reverse complement.
TGTCCCTTTGGATTTTGGAAGCTCTATCGCTACGACCATCATCATGCCTGCTTACGAGAGTTTAAAGAAATACCTCGGCCTCGAGCATGAAACGCAAATAATGATGAGCCGGGCAAGAACCGTCATCCCTGACAAAACAATATTAGAAAGATTTGATATTGATACTTATCCCCTCGTCCTTGGAGAGTACCGAGGCGGAGCGGCTAAGGAAATCGATCATGATATACTTGTAGATTTTTGGGGCACGACCTGGAAAAGAACGCCTGATGGACACTTCATCAACGTGAAGGGTCCTTTTCAAAACCGCCAGCCAAGAATTGAGCTCCTTGAAACGTATGAATGGCCGGACCCCGGTAACCCAGGGCTCTTTGAGGGGCTCAAACAAGAGGCAGAGGCCCTGTACAAAAACACAGATTATGCCATAGTCCTTAACCTGCCTGTTGGTATTGTCCATCTCTGCCAATACATGCGAGGTTTTGCCGAGTGGTTGATGGATCTTCAGACAAACACTGAATTTGCCTGCCGGTTGTTGGATCTAATCACAGATATCTGGATTAAGATTGCCGAAAATGCATTAGATGAAGTCGGCGACAACATTGATGTGATTATGTGGGGTGATGATCTTGCCATGCAACAGGGGCCCTTTATGAGCCCTCAGATGTATCGAGATTTGATCAAACCGAGGCACAAACGTATGAACGCCGCTCTAAAGGCTCGCAGCAACGCCAAGATCCACTATCATAGCTGTGGTTCGGTTTACCTTCTGGTGGAGGACCTAATCGACACCGGAATTGATGCCCTCAACCCCATTCAAGTAAAT
>JBFEUB010000299.1:0-2802 GCA_041547605.1 Desulfobacteria bacterium | reverse complement strand
TAACGCTCCACTCAGCTGAAGTCCGGCTCCGAAAAAGCTCAATGTCGCTCGGAAAAGGCTTTCGGCTCCAGTATCAGTAATAGAACTTATTCCTGGGACACGACACTAGAAGCCATCGCAAAAATGCGTCTGACGCCCCATGGCCCCATGGCCGCGCTGCGAGTCGGCTCAAAATCCGTGTATGCTGCGCTTTTTCGCCGCCCCGCGCCTTGCCCTGAATCCTGATCCACGTTTTTGAAATGGCTTGTGGTGTGGGGATCTAGAATGGCAAAGAAATCTCCCACTGTCCGGTCTGTTCAGTGCAGATCTGTTTGACCGCGGGATTCTCAGCATCGAACGAGGGGGGCATGGTTAATCCGTCAGCAGCGGACTGTCAAGAAAATACACACAAAATAAAGCGTTCCTCTCAAAAAAACAGCAAAGTCATCTTTGGGCAAAACATCGCGTGTCACTTCAGGGACATATGCCTTGTACCTTCTTATGGTGTTGCAGGTGTAAGGAGAGAACATTTTGGCTAAAAGTCTTTTGGGATTAAAAAACTAACACGGGTCTCACATAATGGCTGCACAAACGTGGCGTGCAACTGATCCGTGGGCGTGGGGTGGAGGGGGACCTTTGGAACGTCCGGCGGAGATACACGATGGGTTTGGACTTAGGGCAGGGTGGGTTACCTAGACCTCACCTGTGGTGCAGTTTTGTATGAAATATTCCAGCTGAGATAGCTGGCTGGACGTCAATTTCCCGAATTGGAGACCAAGACGCCTCATGGTTAAAGTATTTGTGGGGATTGCTTTGGCTTCTTGATCCGAAATAGTTTTAAACGGTATCTTCGTCAAATGAAAACTATCTTCTGCGAATAATACACTTAATTCGAATGGTGAGTTTGAGGGCTCTTTGCCGGCAATATAACTAAACGCGAGCCCGCCCGCGCTTACATCTATGATTTGACCGAGTTTCGTAGAATGCGGCCCGAGCACGGCAAGTGCACCATCGTGGGCTCGGTATCGCGTGTGTTTTCTTCGTTCAGTCTCATCTCTACGTTCGCTCATCACTGAGATTCCTTGCTAGATGGGCAGCTCAATGCAGAAGTCTATCGGGCACGGTGACCGCGGATCGACTGGCGTGAATATTTACACACAAAACTTACAGCAACCATCATGCCAGATTTATCAAGATTGATGAAATAAAATTGTGTAAGTTTTCAGATGGTTGACTCAACCACAGAAAAAAGCAAAACCAACAAGCCTCAAAAAAATACTAACCTATGAGAAACAAAATGCCGTTTTTTGGCAACAGTTTTCGTTTGGCTTGCAGTGGGAATTGGACTAGATCCAAGACACGCAATCTGGCAACTTGTGGGACTAAAAGGTATTTCTTGTCCACAATTTTGCTCCGTCCGTTATCTCTCGCTCTGAGTTCGACATTGATTTGTTGAAATGATTACCATGGGGGCGTCGCCCGTAAGCAGAAACGCCTGGTAGGGGCTCCCTCCTTCCGCTGACAGACGACCGTGGCCGCGGGAGAAAGTTGTGTACTTGTCCTTTATATAGCACAAGTAGGCTACCCAAAAACACAATAATATATAGTATATGTCAAGAAAAAAATGATGTCGACGTTGTTGAACTGCAACAGCGAGCGCATTCCGTATAGTTTGACCGGCATGCTGCCCGCAAGCCCCGCCCGGAAGGGCAGGGTCGAGGGAAGCATGCCGGCCCATAGGAAGTATGGGGAAATCGATTTTGAACCTTAAAAAGTTGCATTTTTTTGTGAAATCATGTAGCAAGGCTCTAAGTGCCGTCCGAAAAACCCACAATGCGTTTTGTTGTTGTTGATGCGTTGAGAGGATGCATGAACAGATTTCGCTTCAGTGAACGTATCAAGACCGAGTCAGAGGCTATTCGCCGTCTATCTATTATAACACGTCCTAAAACGTTACGAAAAGTGCAGGCTTAGAAAATAACCCTAAAGTGTTAGTCTAAACAAGACAGTCATTGGCACAGCGGACGCATCGTTCATTCAGATGAAGGCTTAGTCATGAACACTCTTTTTTTGATAATTCTCGTGTTCCTTTTGGTAGTGGTCCTGGCGATGCAGTTTCAGATTAGCCAATTAGGCAAAAAAGTTGATAAACTCTTGAAACCACCAAAGAAGAGGTGGTGAGGATACTTGCAGAGCCTCCAAGGTACCTCTTCAAGACGCCGGGACACGATTACCATTTTGATAAATAAGGGATAGTTATGGATACCATCACTTTGGTCATTGTTGTCTGCCTTTTGATTTTAGTCCTTGCACTGGAAATTCAGATTAGCGCAATTAGCAAGAAGCTTGATGAATTCTTAAAGCGCACAGGCAGATTGTGAGAGAGGGTGCCATGAACTGAATAAAAAAACCCCGTTGTCGGCGAGCGATGGGGTTTTTTGATACGATTTTGATATTGTGATATTTCCGAAAGTAAACATATCTGAAAAGAAATTTTAAATTCTGCACCGTGAAGTAAGCCTCTCCCCAGATATTGAGTCCAAGGGCTATTTACTGGTCATTCTAGTGTTGTGTCCCAGGAGTTTGTTTGAAAACAATGGCTGGATTATCAAGCCATTTTCCTTGCTCCGTGACCATTTTGGGGTCGTCAGCTTCGTTCCGCTAAATCATAAGAACTCGGGCCTAAAGCCCTCAAACAGTTTATGATTCTTAACGCTCCGCTCAGCTGAAGTCCCGCTCCAAAAACGCTCAATGTCGCTCGGAAAAGGCTTTAAGCTGCCTAACGACTATTTAAGCTTTTTTGAGATAAGTTCTATCCTCTTC
>JBFEUB010000298.1:0-2835 GCA_041547605.1 Desulfobacteria bacterium | reverse complement strand
TGCCAGGCAATATTAAGTGACCTGACCTCAAAAAGAGACACCCCTTGATGAACAAATTTGTGCGTTATCTATTGCAAGCAATATGATGCTCTCCGTAATATGCGCGAGCTTGAGACCGTTTAGAATCGGATCGCCTGTATGCGGTGGCGTTTTCAAATGGTCAAATCTTCATCCCTAGTTTTCCTATAGGCCTAAACATTCTCCTTACCCTGGACGAAACCCGGGAGAAAAAACTCTGGTTCTCTTAAACACCCCTTTCCCTATGTGCCATTCAGGGACCAGTCATAGTCGAGATACTTGACTTGGACCTTGTCCCTGTTCGCTGTCAACTGCTCTCTCACATCCCCGTCAGCAAACTTTAAAAAGAAACCAACCACATCGTCATTAAAATCCTCGCTAAACCATTTGAAGATTCTGCTCACGTAAAGTTGATTGCCTTCGAGATAGTTACGCTGCGGATTGTTCAGAAAAGCGCGGGTCGACGCATCAAGCTGCTGATCCAGAATGCTTCCCTGGTACGGTTCTGAAATGAGCGGGGGGCAGCTTGTGGAAGCACAATTTACGGCAAAATGGACCCTCGGTTCCTTGAAGCGCGGACGAATGATGCCATGCTCAAGGTCGTCCAGGCTGATCGTCTTTCCTTCAATTCGAACGATTTTCTTGGAGAAGACACGGTTGAAAATCCGGCCTCCCAGGTCCCGTATCGATTTTACCCCGGGATAGGCAGTCAGGATCAACTTAATGGTCGTTGCATTGTATGCGTTGATGTAAAAGGCAAGCTGCTCATCGCGAGACAACTGACCCGTGTCCGTACCCTCGAGGACTTTCAAATACGCGTCGAGCCTGCTCTCCTCATTCTTGAGACCCTGATAATTCACTACCCCGTCTTTTACATACTTTTTAAGCAAATCCGCATACAGGGTATGATCCACGGTCTCGGCCGGCCAGGAAAGCCCGGGGAGACTCAAGACGAGAAAAAACGACACGAGGAAGCATACAAAGAACAGCCGTGGCCCCTTCATCATGACCTCCTTATAACCCATCTCAAAAATGGGTCTAAGTGCCCATGGCGGCTTTGCGGGGCGCCTTGCCCTGAACCCTGATCCACATCCTTGAGATGGGTTATAGTCTTCTCCTTTTTTGTAGCCGATCCCGAGGATAAGGACACACCTACCCTTGATACCCGAATATGAATTTCAAAATGCTTCTGACCTTAGGGCTGAAAATCTTCTGTGCATAGTATTTCCCGGCACTCTTCTTGTGGATTTCCGAAAGCGTCGGATAGGCAAAGATTGGCGTCGCCAGGTCGGATAGCTTCATGCGTTTGTTCATGGCCAAGACGGACGAACCGAGGAGTTCGCCCGCATGCAGTCCCACGATCTGAACACCAATGATTTTGTCGGAGCCGGCCTTCGTCAAAATCTTTATCTTGCCTTGATACTCACTTTCCGCCAACGCACGGTCCACTTCCTCATAGTCTTCCACATGAACGTCGCATGCGATGCCTTCCTGCTCTGCACGCTTCTCGTTGTAGCCAATGGACGCCATCTCCGGGTCCGTGAAGGTCACCCACGGCGTCATGTTGTACTTGATCTTCCCCGGAATGTGCATGATGGCGTTCCGCACGATGATGGACCCTTCAGCGCCTGCTACATGCGTAAAAGGAAATTTACCGTTCACGTCTCCCGCGGCATAGATGTGTTTTGTGCTCGTCCGCATCCGGTCATCGGTTTCTATCCCCTGTTTGGTATAGTTGACGCCTGCTGCCTCCAGACTCAGCCCTTCAACATTGGGCCTTCGCCCCGTGGCCACCAGGATTTCGTCACATCGGATGGCTTCTTCTCTGTCTTTCCGTTCAATAACCATGACTTTTTCATTGCCATCTTGATAGACCATCTTTGCCTGTGAACCCATGCGCAGGGCTATGCCGTCATGCACCATCTGTCTGATGACCACGTCGGCCACGTCGTGGTCCTCGAAGTTCAAGGGGCTTTCCAGGACATCAATCAGTGTGACCTCGCTTCCCAGGCGAACAAAGGCATGGGCCAGTTCTGCGCCGATCGGTCCTGCACCGAGGACAACCAGCCGACCGGGGAGATCTTCGAGAGAAAAGACTTCCACATTCGTTATGAAACCGGTCTGTTGCAGCCCATGAATCGGGAAAACCATGGGACTGCTTCCTGTAGCAATCGTGAAACGCTCGCCGGACAACGTTCTTCCGTCGGCCCTGACTTCGTGGTCCGACACAAACTCTGCGCCGCCAAAGATCACGTTCACGCCCATTCCTTGAAACCGCTCCACGGAATCATGCACGGCCACCTTGTCGATCACCTTGCCGACATGACCCATGACCGATTTCAGGTTGCAAGGGGGCACCTCCACCTGCGGCAACCCAAATACGCCAAGGTTCTTGGCATAATGATATACTTTTGCCGTCTTTATCAGGGTTTTACTCGGGACACAGCCATAGAAGAGGCAATCCCCACCCAGTCTGTCCTTTTCGATCAAGGCGGTCTTTGCTCCAAGCTGGGCCGCCCCTGCCGCCACAGTCAGGCCAGCCGCGCCTCCCCCGATAATGATCATGTCATAATCGTATTTGGACACTCGTAGCCCCCTCTGCTGTGATGTTTTTAAGATGACTTACCTAGTGTCGTGTCCCCGGAATAAGTTCTATTACTGATACTGGAGCCGAAAGCCTTTTCCGAGCGACATTGAGCTTTTTCGGAGCCGGACTTCAGCTGAGTGGAGCGTCAAGAATCATAAACTGTTTGAGGGCCTTAGGCCCGAGTCTTTATGATTTAGCGGAGCGAAGTTGATGTCCCGAAAATGCTCACG
>JBFEUB010000297.1:0-2838 GCA_041547605.1 Desulfobacteria bacterium | reverse complement strand
GCTCCGGTTGCGCCTGACGGCTTGAACAGAACCACTGCGTGCGCGATTTAGCCAGGAGAATTCAAAAATCCTAAAATTGCACACCCACAAGTGAGCCAAATAGTATTTTCAATTGTCATCTATTCTTATCGGAACGTTATGCTGACAACCGCTATATGGATGGCTGAATCGAACGGACGCGGATTGCCGCAAGTATCATGGTTCAAAAACACGTTGCAGAAAACAGTCAGACACCCGAAAAGCCTTTCATGAGAGAAGCGGGGACTTCGGCACCCATTGCCGCCACATCGTCTTCGAGCATCCCGTTTGAATTCCATGGCACAGGATCAGAGTATTTTAAGATCTGGCTCGTCAATGTCATCCTGTCGATCATAACCCTCGGGATTTATTCTCCTTGGGCCAAGGTACGGCGAAAGCAGTACTTTTATGGCAGCACCCACCTGCAAGGTGCCAGCTTCGAATATCTGGCCAACCCCGTAAAGATCCTCATGGGCCGCGCCATTGTTGTCGGCCTCCTGATCGCTCACTCTACTGTGTCAAACGTGCTCCCTATTGCCGGGTCCATTTTAAGCCTGGCGATCGTAGTGATCTTTCCTTGGCTGCTGGTACGCTCCCTGGCCTTCAACGCCCGCAACAGTGCCGCGAGAAACATCCGATTCGGTTTTGACGGGACCGTATGGGAAGCCGCTAAGGTATATGTCTTGTGGCCCATCCTGGCAGCATTGACCCTTGGCTGTCTCTTCCCATACGTCTATTTCCGCCAGAAAAAGTTTATTATTGAAAACAGCAGCTACGGCACGACGAGATTTACATTCACGGCCTCGGCCAGGGAATATTACGGGCTCGTTTTCAGCGCCCTTATTCCGATTGTTTTAGGGATCGGCGTCGTTGCAGCATCCGGCTCCGTTTTCCCGCCCGCTGCCTTTTTGTTGGGCCTGGTCGTATACCTGTATCTTTCTGCCTTTTTCTCGGTCAAAACCACCAACCTCCTTTACAACTCCAGCCGACTCACGGTCCACCGGCTGAAAGCGACCCTGAAAATCAAGGAATACATGCTCCTCGTTTTCACCAACTCGATCGCCACGGCATTGACCCTGGGTCTCTTTCATCCTTGGGCAAAGATTCGGACGCTGCGCTATAAACTCGAACATCTCATGCTGATCGCGTCGGGAGATCTTGACAGCTTCGTCGCCAAAGAGCAAAAAGAGGTCAGTTCAGTGGGTGAAGAGATGAGTGACTTTCTCGATTTCGACTTTGGCCTATGACTTCTATCACTGGCAAATGGTACGACAGCAAAACCTCCGCCCAGGTGGATGCTTTATGCTTTATCCACGACAATGGCGCCGTCCGAGTGGAGCGGCTGGAGGATGGCGAATCCCTTGTGTTGCTGCCCAAGTTCGACATCAAAGCCTCCCCCCGATTGGCTGATACTCCGCGCCGTCTCTACTTCCCCGCTGGAGAAAAATTCGAAACCAAAGACAACGACGCCGTGGACCAGGTGATGAACCAGTTTAAGCGCCGTTCCTGGCTGAGGTTCGTCTACCGTCTGGAAAGTCGCAGGCGCTACATCGCACTCGCTCTGGCAAGCCTGCTCCTTTTCATGTGGGGAAGTATGAAATACGGCGTCCCGGCGGTCGCCAAGCTCATCGCCTTTCGGCTTTCCCCCTCCATCCACGGCATGGCTGGCCAGCACACGCTTGATGTTCTGGACCGATCTGTGTTCAGGCCCTCAGAACTGGATGAGGCCGTCCAGACCCGCCTGATGGCTCACTTCAAACCGGTTTTGGAGGAACACCAGGTTTACGAGCTGACGACCTTGTTCCGAAAGGGCGGTTCTGTCGGTCCCAACGCCTTCGCCATTCCTGGCGGGACCATTGTCTTCACGGACGAAATGGTGAGGTTAGCGGAACATGACGACGAACTGTTGGCTGTGCTGACCCATGAAATCGGGCATACCGTCCACCGTCACGCCATGCGCACGGCTATCCAGGACTCGCTTTTGGGCTTTGCCCTCCTGGCCATCACCGGGGACGTTTCGGGGTCATCTGAGTTGTTTCTGGGGCTACCGGTCTTACTCACGGAACTGGCTTATTCCAGGCAATTCGAGCGCGAGGCAGACGGATATGCCCTGGACTACCTCCGGTATCACGGCATATCGCCCATGCATTTTGCCAAGCTCATGCGCAGAATTGATCAGAAAATGGCACTGCCATCAAAAACCCCTGGAAGGAAATGGTTGAACTACCTGTCAACCCATCCCATGACCGAGGAGCGCCTCCGGAATTTCGAACAGTAAAAATGGAGGCAGCCCTTGACACGGGGAACTTCTTGCGTGACCATGTGTTAACGTGGACTGCGGTATCCTTTCCGCAGACTATCGGGTTGAGACGGAGCTGATTAGAACGGAGACCACCAGACTGGATGGCAGGGGCTGTCCTTTTATGATCGTGCTTGGGCACGCCGCGTATTACCCACGATTTGGCTTTGAGTGCGCAAGTCGTTTGGGCATCCAAAGTGCGTGGGAAGTGCCAGATGATGCCTTCATGATACTAGAAGCTATCTCAAAAAAGTGGATCAGGGTTCAGGGCAAGGCGCGGGGCGGCGAAAAAGCGCAGCATACACGGGGTAGTATGTGAGCATTTTGAGCAGACTCGCAACGCCGCCATGGGGCGTCAGACGCATTTTTGAGATGGCTTATATAGCGGTTGTCAGAATAACGTTCCGATAAGAATAGATGACAATTGAAAATACTATTTGGCTCACTTGTGGGTGTGCAATTTTAGGATTTTTGAATTCTCCTGGCTAAATCGCACACGCAGTGGTTCTGTTCAAGCCGTC
>JBFEUB010000296.1:0-3010 GCA_041547605.1 Desulfobacteria bacterium | reverse complement strand
GCGGAGGCAGCTACCAACACCACGGCGTAAATCTTGGCACAGTATTGAACCAATACTGATAACCTGCCGTAATTCTTGCTCCCCGGCTCAGCCGTCAGACGCTCGGCGACCTCTTTTTGAAACGTGAGAAAGGCTGTGTCAATGACTTGGCGAAACTGGATGAGTCGCACGAGAACCTGAGAAGAGATGTGGTATGGAAGATTGCCGATGACCTTAAGCAGTGCATCGGATTCATCTGCAAGGGCTCCAATGTCGCAGAGGAGGATGTCCTTTTCAATGATCCTCACGTTGGATATACTTTGGGCCAAGAGTTCATTGCCAAGGAGGGCGGCAATCTTGCTGTCCGGCTCCACGGCCAAGACATGTTTTACCTTAGTGGCCAGCGGCAGGGTGAGCGCCCCCAAGCCCGCACCTATTTCAAGGACCACATCATCGGGGTCGAACTGAGCCCGCCTAACAATCATCGCTGCCACATTAGGATCCGCAAGGAAATGCTGTCCCATAGACTTTCGGGGACGAATTCCGCTAGCCTTGAGAAGTGCACGCGGAGAACTCATGGATAGACCGGGGCGACTTTGCAAGACAACTCCTCTACACGCCTGGTGGCTTTGTGGAATAAATAGCATATTTCGCGTTGCGAGTTACGGGGTGCGAGTTTGGGACAATGTTACGCCTCGCGGTTTGACCGGTTCGCTTCCCGGACACGAAGTGCTGCATTCCTAAAATCTTAGCTGTCTGATGTCTTTCAATATGAAAATGCCAAGCGCGATCAAGCCATATAACGGAATATAATTAATAAGAACTTTCAAGAAAATCTCTTTATCAATTATATTACTAACAAAATTTGTGAGATTATTTAAGCTGACCCAAATTAAGATCATTCCAAGAAAACGAGTTTTATTGGACGTTTCCTTAACCTGTAAAAAAGTTATTACAAAGGGGAGAATTAAAAACACGAAATAGCTCTGCCAAGTAATCAAAGAAGTTGCTAACATTGTGACGCATAGTAAAGCAAATTCTTTTTCACGAACATTGCTTTCATTTAACTGTCTGTTATTCCACAAAAATAGGTATACGACAAAAGGAATTGTAAGTGCACTGAATATGGCGAAGAACCATGTGATGTTTGATATTTGTTGTGGAGGGCTAAAATGAAAAAGTGAAAAAATAGAATTGATCATAAAAGATGGAACGCTGTAATTTGCCGATCGATTCTCAATCCAGATCCTAAAAGCATCTCGGGTATGTTGGAAGAAATCAATCCAGGTGTCGAACCCAGATATCCAAAACATCATCACAGTGAAAACTATGCATATAATGGTTAGCTTTAAACGTTCTTTGTGTGATTTTCCATTATGCCAAATAAACCATGGAATTAAGGATGCAGGATATAATTTAATCAACCCAGCTAATGTGATGATAATACATGATGCAATAGATTTGCCGGATTTTAAGAAAGCATAACCTGCCAAGGTTAAGGCTGCTAATGATAATTGGACCTGTGATACAATAAAGTTATTGTAGACAGGCCCCGATGCAATTGATAATGTATAGATTATCAAAAATCCGATTTTTGAAATTCTATCCTTAACCAACTGCTTTATAATGGATAACATTGCTACTAAGGAAACTATTTCAATAAAGAACCAAATAGCAAAAGCATAAAATGGTGGCAACATGGCAAGAGGTGCAAAAAATAGGAGTAAAAGGGGAGGATTAGTAACTCGGTTAAGTTCAAAGTGTTCAAAGGACACATTAAACTCATAGTATTCATAGAAGGTTTGCAATGGTATTATGTATGGATTTTCATAATCTATATATATACGACTTGAACAGTAGTAATTGGCGAAATCGTGATCTTTTGAAGATTTCGGTAATGCAAGTAAGATTTTAAGTGTGAAGATTGCGGCTAATGTAATACAGCCCGCAATCAATATGCGTTGACATCCTTTATCTTGAACATATTTCATTACCCCTACCCCTTGGTTCAGTGGGAAGCTCCTTCCACGATTCGTTGTATCTTGCAAAAGGAGTATCAGCGCAAGCAACTAAAGTTCAAATTGATTATGACCGGCTCGCTCCCCGGAGACCCAGTGCTGTGGGACGGCGGAACCCCCGTCCTTTAGGGCGGGGAGGCTTCACACGAAGCGAAGGTTGCGCCACAAAATGCACTAAATGTTCCTCCACTATTTCTTCAGCTTTCAACACGCAACCCGTATCATGTGAATTCCCTCGTTACGCCAACACTCTCTTGAGGGCAAAAACCATTTACGTTGTGTTTATCCTCCGTCCCGCGTAATGGACCGCTGCACGAAAGCCGAAAGGGTGGCCCGCATCAAAGGCCCTGCCTTGGAGGAGAACCCCCAGCAATCTCCCACGCTCAATAAGGGTCTGGTGAATCGGGACATCGTCTATCTCTCCCTCAGCTTGGGGACGCGTTTTTTCGATCAGTTCGAAGTATTCCGGCAGATAAACCCCCCCGCCGAATCCCTTATGAATCGTCTCGCCAGTCCTTGTGGTCAATGGTTCCGGCCTCTTATCGGAAAGTGATGTGATAATGAAACACGCATCATCGAGGCCCTGGGTTTGCAATACACCCACGTTGCCAAAGCGCCTAACATCGGTGCCTTGTAAGAGAACTGTACCGATGACGTTCTTTCTGTGTTTTTCGAATACATGCAGGACTTGTTGTGCATGGGATTTGTCTGAAAAGAGAAGGCAGTCGGGCATGATGCACATGAACGGTTCATTGCCCACAAAATCTTCAGCCAGACCGACAGCATTGGCAACGCCCCGGGGACGGCCTTGGGTGACAAAAACGATTCGGCATTCTTCGAGCTGTTCATAGAATCTGCGGTCTTTTTCAAAAGGTAGGGCAGGGGGAGTCCAGTTTCCCGTGACAAAGTCCTTGAGCTGCGTTTTCTCAGGGCTGATTATGATGCAAAATTCGGAAATACCAGCGGCCATTTGCGTCTCAAGGGCATATTGAATCATCGGTTTTCCCCCTATC
>JBFEUB010000295.1:0-3013 GCA_041547605.1 Desulfobacteria bacterium | reverse complement strand
GGTCAAGGAGCTGCTTCCAGGTAAAATCTTTGATCTCCCGCACACCGAGCGTATCCGACTCGTCCATAGTTTCAATGTCGATGGGGGCAGGGACTCCTACAGGTCCCAGGGAACGGAAAAAGATATTCAACGGAGATACGAAAATGTGCTGTAGTTTGGAAAAGACCAGGGCGACATAGATGAAGGCGCCGATGGTTAGCACCGCATGGAACCACCATAAAAACATGTGCCAGAACAAAAGTGAATCCTGGCTCATTCCGGCAAAGGCCTTGGCGAAGACAAATCCGCCTGGGGACCATACTGCCCAGTCAGGATGAAGGGTCAATTCGGTAGCAGCCTGCCGCAACCCTTCAACCAAGTAGCCCGTAATCAGTATCGCTGCAATCAACGCCATACCGATGCCATCGTCGAGTACGGTATTGAGCCTCTCAGGTTTCTGAATGTAACGGCGGTAGGCAGCCATAATGATCCCGACAAGAGCCAGAATACCACCAATATCGAAGATGAGTGAGAACCACAGGTAGGGAGTACCAACGATATGGCGATTGGTGTAATAAGTTACAGAATCAATAGCCGAAGCCAAGAGGAGTATGGTAAAACCCCAGAAGATCAAAAGGTGCATCATCCCGGAGTAGGGATCACGAAGAAAGCGCCGGTGGGCCAAAACATCCACAACCATAGTGCGGATGAAAACGCCTATTCTTCTGCCTATGTTCTTGGAGCAGTCATCAGGCTTCCCCAGATGCCATAGCTTATAGCGTCGGTAGATACTGAACACCAAGAAAGCTACAGAGATGGCTGCCAATATGTACATCACGTAACTGTATTGTATGTTCCAGAATATCTCTCGGGTTGGCAAAATCTAGCCTCCTCTTTGCCCTCGTGAAAAAACTAGTCCAGGTCCAAACTCACCTTACACTGATTACATTTGACGACGCCCCGGAAAACCTTATTACCGCATTCAGGACAAACGTAGCGAGCTATTTCGTCCTGAACCCATTTTTCAGTACCCACCTTTCGCCAATAGGGAATAGCCCGCAGAATGACCTTTTTGCCCACGGCCATGGGAAAATCTTCAATATACTGACAAGGAAACACATCACATTGATGACATCCGGTGTAACCGTTTTCTCTTGTACATTTCCTGATCTCACACTGTCGGCAGTGCATGAACTGCTCATCAGACAAGCAGCCACGGCATCTCATATCTTCTATCGAAAGGTTTTCACAATTAGGAAGCGTTCCTTTGCCGGGAACGCCTCCCTTGTAAAGAGTCACTAGCCGCTCCTTGAATTTTTGATTATCATCACGGTGCGCGATATAAACGGCGCAGACCCCGCAATAAAGACCACAAGGAGCAATCAAGTCCGGGGTCATCTGCATCATCCTAGTCCTTTCACTCTTTAACCGTCTCCTTCTTCTTCCTGACGATCATCCTTTTGTCCTCAGGAATAGGAGGTGGGACAGGCTCGCCAGAAAACTTGCTCACCGCGTCAAATCTGGGGGGGCAAACGTCAATGCAGGTCCCGCATTTGATGCACGTCTCTTGATCAATAACGTGGACCTGGTTCCTGGCGCCCGTGATCGCCTCTACAGGGCATCTCCTAGCGCAGATCATACAGGCCTGGCACTTTTCCGGCTCGATATAATATGAGACGACCTCGCTGAACAACCTTTCGATCTCGTCTTTAGTAAAAAGTGTGTCATAGTCTTGCGGGTCCTCGAGACGTGAGGCCAGCTTTTCATCTTTCACCAGCTTGATGTATGGGATTAGTTTTCTAATCCCGGCAAGTTCGGACTCGAGTTCATTTGTATCTATTCCTTCAGCTTTTCCGAGAGGTCCCAACTCTTTCACCTGGTTGCCAAACTCGCTCATAACCTGGGCAAAAAGATTTCCCTCGGCCGAAGACATGAATTCGATCCTCAACCTTCCCGGGTTCAGGCCGACGTGTTCCATTATTCTTTTACACAGGAGCACCATGTTGAGCGCATCGTAATTTCCGTGAGTGATATAGTTGCACTCATTGAAACGGCAACCGCCAATAAACACCCCATCCATTCCATTTGAGAAAGCCCGGAGTACAAATTCCAGGTCAACCCGGCCAGAACACATGACGCGAATAAGCCTCGTCTCGGTTGTATATTCTAGTCTGGAAACTCCAGACATGTCAGCAGCGCCGTATACTCACCAATGGCAGACAAAGCCCAGAATTCTTGGTTTGAATTCAAATGCTGTACCCATTCGCGCTCACCTCCTTCTGTAGACTGGTCTGACTCGCAGCAGGTTTATGCAATTTCAGCCGCCGCGTCAATTTGAGCCCAGATCTCCTCATCGGTAAAGTGCTTGAGTTGAATCGCCCCCGTGGGACACTTGGCGTTACAGAGACCATCTCCTTTACAGAGCACAGGATTCACGACCGCCTTGTTGCCATCTCGAGTCTTGCGAAACTCGATGGCGCTGTACGTACAGACGGAGATACATTGCCCGCACCCCATACACTTTTTCTCATCCACCTCGCAAATCGAGCCAGAGGCGACGACGGTATCGTGGGAGAGAAACGTCAAGACCTGGCCTGCCGCTCCATAGGCCTGCTCAATCGCTTCAGATATAGACTTGGGATAGTGAGCTATCCCACAAAGATAAACCCCATCCTTGGCAAACTCAACAGGTCTTAACTTGACATGGGCTTCCTGGAAAAAGTTATCCGGTCCCAAGGTCACCTTAAATTGTTGGGCTACGTCCTTGCTCCCTGCGGAGGGAACGATGGCAGCAGCCAACGATACGATGTCGGCGTCAATTTCAACCTTCATCCCCAGAACGTAATCGGTGGCGGTCACCTTGAGCACAGGCCGCCCCTCCTCCGACGTACCCTCTGTCACCTCTGGTGCATCTTCCGGCTCGTAGCGGATGAATTTGACGTCTTTATCCGCCGCTTCCCGGTAATAATCCTCGCTGAACCCATACGTTCTCACATCCCGAAAGAGAACGTAGATATCCATCTCGGGGTTGATC
>JBFEUB010000294.1:0-3044 GCA_041547605.1 Desulfobacteria bacterium | reverse complement strand
CGGAGCCCTCAGACAGCTTGCAATTTTAGACGCCAGTCACATTCAAAAATCTTCTCCAAAATTGCACAATGTCGTTCGCCAAATAATATTTTCAATCATCAACGACTTGCGAGCAAACGGAACATATTTTTGACAATCAGTATATGGGTTCTCGATCTTGGAACCGAGGTCAAACCATCCATCATTTTTGCTCTCAAAAGCATCATGAGAACACACTTAACCTATGATAATCGTGTGACATCGGCACAGCTATGAATCAATTGGGCGAAGAACCGATTTTTCGCCAAGAAAACTACCAATTCTGTTGGAGAGATGACCGCAGTGCGTCACCATAAACACAACGGGGGAGATAAATCAGACGTGTTGGAAAAGCTCTCTATCGATTGCATTGTCACAAAAGGCAGGCCCAACACCGGATCTGAATCATTTTGTTGTCATGACATTGCGTATATCAGGCCATCTGGGTAGGCGTCAGGTGGGTGGGGCATGGAGATACGAAAAGGACACATCGTTTGATTAAATTTTCAATGCCCCGTCCGCTTGCGGCGGGGTAATTCACTTTGGAGATGGGTGTGCGTTGAAGAAATGTTTAAAGCAGTAAGTCCTGGACAAAAGTGTTTGATGAGCTATTTAGAACTGTATCTGGATCCGCCTCCTATCTCCTCCTTCATCCGTTATGGAGAGAAAAATTTTCCCGAGTCGCTCACACCAGGTACGAATGTCTTTTTCAAACGTTGGGCAGTCTCCCGATATTTCCAAGATATCACCGGGATTCATAGCTGGCGCCTTCACCGCTAATTTAAGAACTGGCTGGGGGCACTTTAGGCCAAGCGTGTCCAAAATTTTTATTGGCATAATTATTTCTCGTTAGTTGACATTTTGTTTTTTCTGAAACACAGTTTCTGATATCAGACCAAAAAGAAAATTCAATTAGGCAAACAACCAATTTTAGTCAAGGAAAAACTAACTAATAGAGTGAGACAAAAAGAGGAATGTGAAACTACGGTCAAAACATGCCGGGAAAGTCAGAAGTGTTAGAAGAAGGGCTGTCTTTTGACCGTTGCAGCAGGCAGGCCAAACACCTGATCGGGGTCATTTCGTTGTAACGAGTGTGTATTGCTCAAGACGGGTAGGCGCTGGGTGGGTGGAGATAGCCTTAGAAAGTAATTTGGGCATGCTTTGGGTTGCTTCCCTATCTGGACAGACCCTTGGCAGAGGTCATTCTAAAGGTTATTTCCCTATGTTTTTACAGATGTAGACACGAACGGCACATTTACAACAAGCCACACCGGGGAACGACATTGAGAAGGGGCACTTGTCGGGATTTTCTTCCAGGCACTCTATGAGGTTTTGCAAACCAATATCTCTTGCCTTGCAAAGGATTTCAAACCCTGTGGTATAACATTGTAATAGTTTTGGGCAAGATTGGTCTTCAGCGATTCTTTTTAGTTCAGTCCTATGTATTTCTTTCATGCGCGACCTCGTGCCATAAGGCCTCCGGTGCAGCAGTCCACCATGGGCTTGGAAAGAAGCCCATTTTGAAAGAACGAAAAAAACAATACTGTCCAGGCGTTATGTCAGATATTTGGAGTATGCGTCAAATTCCCGACAACGTGATCCCCGTCAAGCGGCATTCAACTTCTGAATCGTGTCCAGATCGCCAGCACCCCAGGGATTCTTGTTCCGATTTGTGCGTGCATTGGGAACAATCCCAGGACCGCCAACGACGCCTTACAGCACGATCCAGGCAGTCACTATAGTAAGGGCACAAGGCGTTCTTGCTACCTGCCCTGTTAATAGGATTTGGCCTCATGCTGATTGTGCTCTCCTTGGTTTAATTTGTCCGTGTTAAAAAGCACCACATACCGTGCGTACATCGATAGGATTTCTATCGGTTGAACCTTGCACAGTTCGTGCCAGTCCACATTTTGGGATTGATGTGCTCAGGGAAGAAAGAAAAGGCGGCTATTGGTGAGACGGTCCAATAATCTCTTGTAAGAGGTCTGTTTTGCGACTGGCAAACCATACAATAGGCAGCCCAAATACCTGGCATCATATCCTTGTAATGATATTTCCTATTTATCAAGACACATGGGCAGCCATGGCGCGCAGGGTTGCATATACGAACAAAATGTCACGGACTTTTGGGCATAGTTTGAGTCGGAGGTATATGGCAGGGATTCTGATAGGCTGTGGTACGGTTTGAACCACAATGACTACTTGGAGATGCCGACATAAATAAGCCCCGAGGTCCAAGGCCCCCCAGCATCCATACCTACCATTGCCCACTGGACAGGATCGGGTTTACTTGGTTTCAGGGCTATTATACGAAAGGCAAAGCCATTTGTGACGCTGCCTACTGTTTGCCTAATCGAATATAAACAGACTACGTCTCGCCTGTATGGTAATTTTGGATAAAGAATTCGAGCTGGGATTGCTGGTCGTTTGTGAGGTCCCCAAATTGGAGGCCACATCGCCTCGTTCTAGTACAACTAGAGGATGATTCGTCAGTTACTTCGAAATCCAAAATGGTCTTAACCGGTACCCCCTCCAGGTGGAAATTAGCTTCCGTCAAAAATATGTTTGCGTATGACCCATTCGTGCATCCCTTTTCATGAGAATATCGAAAAGAAAGCCCCCCCATGCTAATGTCTATCATTGGGCCCACTTTGTCATAGGGAGGGCCGATGGCAACATAGGTGCCGTGGTAGACCTGAAATCGCCTATGCTTCCTTCGCTCAACCGGCTCGTTCTTGCTGGTCATAATAAGACCTCCTCACTCAATTTTGGTGTGAAGAATGTCAGGACTTGCCTTCAGACAACACCCTTTCTTTTCGGAAAACATACAGAGTGTCTATAGCGGTTGTCGGAATAACGTTCCGATAAGAATAGATGACAATTGGAAATACTATTTGGCTCACTTGTGGGTGTGCAATTTTAGGATTTTTGAATTCTCCTGGCTAAATCGCGCACGCAGTGGTTCTGTTCAAGCCGTCAGGCGCAACCGGAGCGCAAGAACTCGGGCGGAGCCCTCAGACAGCTTG
>JBFEUB010000293.1:0-3099 GCA_041547605.1 Desulfobacteria bacterium | reverse complement strand
TGCGCGATTTAGCCAGGAGAATTCAAAAATCCTAAAATTGCACACCCACAAGTGAGCCAAATAGTATTTTCAATTGTCATCTATTCTTATCGGAACGTTATTCTGACAAACGCTATAAAAGGTACTTATCAAATCCTCTTCTCGCATATTTGAAGCCGAACATCTTTCGAAGGTAACGTCCAATCATTGATGCCTAACAATTCGGCAAGCCTATCAAAAATTTTTAACTCAAATGATAACTTTCGTCAAACTGTCGGGGCAGATTCTGGGAAAGAAAGGCTTTTGGGCCGAAAATTCAAGCTGGAATCGTAGGCCGTGACTTGAGCGGACCACTCATTCTGAAGGCAGTATATAGAGATATGAGTTGGATACCGTAAGTTTTTCGGCCTCTAGTTATGAGACCTTGCATGGCAGTACAAAGGGTTCAGGGCTTAACACCTCGATGCGTAATCAACAGCAGTCATCGACATTGGTTGATCGGATGGCTAAGCGTCTGAATGCTCTATAACCCCCCGTGTACTCGAGAGCTTCACCCCAAAGCCTTTGTGATCTCGCCATACATTTCGTCAAAATTGTCTTTGGTCACCTGTAAAGGATTTCCAAACTGCACTCTTATCACAGAGAAGGGAGTCGGCCATTGCTTTCGATCCCAGGTACTGCTTTCTAAGAATCTCGAAGCTCTGAATTGCATGGGAAGAATGGGAACTTGGCTTTGCAGCGAAATGTGAAGAATTCCCCTTTTTAGTATGAAGGGAGGCCCGTGTGGTCCGTCCGGCAATAGGACAGTTGAATATCCTTTTCTCAGGTATTCTACAAGTTGATCAGCCCCCTCTCGACCTGAATGGCCGGTAGAGCCCAGTATTATTCTCGCCACACCCATTAAGCGAATCAACACGTGAATCGGTTTCATGTACCAGCTTGGATGCTGCATCCAAACATGGACACCCTCGCCCAGAAGAGAAAAAATCTTTGGAATCCCGCATTGTAAGGACAGGGGAACCTGTCCATGCCAGTGACAGAAAATATAGCTGTTCCCAGGCTTTCGCTTTTGTTTCTCGGAAATCTCGACTCTAATTGTAAGGCGAAGGATCGAGAAGAGTACGAAAAGCGAAATCCCGATACCGTACCCGTAAATGTAATAAATAGGCTTAAGCATTGGCGGAACGTTGTCTACTCGGTATCGAGAAAGGGAGAAAAGGCCCACAACTGCGATCTTCCCACCTATCTTTGAAGACCAGATTGCCAGCAAGGCATATATCTCGTATCTAATTAATACGCTATAGGTTGGGTTAGGTTTCGTCAGCCAAGAACTATATCGTTCTTCCCAATATCTTCACTTTTAGAAATTTCAACACAAAAAAAACCATATCGAAACAGCAATTGCTCTCAAATCCACGAGTCATTAAAGATCACTGCCTTGACGTTTCGTAGAGTATTGGGCATCGACTCAAGTGCCCCTCGCCGTAGTCGCACATCTCCGGAAACTGGCTCCCACAGGTCTCAACAGCAAAACCACATCTGGGATGAAATGGGCAGCCACCCGGCTTGTAGGCCGGGTCCGGCACTGCACCCGGTATGCTGTGAAGCCTCGTGCCCCGCTTGGAGCGATTGGGAAGCGATGCCAAGAGTCCCTGGGTATAGGGGTGACGGGGATCATGGAAAATCTCAGGGGCACCACCCTGCTCCGCGATGATCCCTGCATACATGATGTATATGCGATCGGCTATGTTCGCCACGACGCCGAGGTCATGGGTGATGTAAAGCAACGACATGTCACGCTTTCTTTGAAGCCCTCCGAATAAGTGAAGAATCTGCGCCTGAATCGTGACATCAAGGGCCGTGGTCGGTTCGTCAGCAATGACTACCTCGGGGTTGCATGCCAGCGCCATGGCAATCATCACCCGCTGCCGCTGGCCGCCGCTAAGCTGATGGGGATAGTCAGCAAGACGCTCTTCGGGTGAAGCAATCCCGACATCTTCCAGAAGTCGCACGCACCTTTGACGCATCTCGGCCTGGCTCACCTTCTCATGAACTAGGATCGCTTCCTGGATTTGATCCCCTATGTTAAACACGGGATTCAGAGAAGTCATGGGTTCCTGAAAGACCATGGCTATATGGTTGCCACGAATTTTGCGCATCTCCTGCTCGCCCAAATGCAAAAGGTCTTGTCCCCTGAAAAGGATCTGACCCCCTGCTATTTCACCGGGAGGCTGGTGGATGAGGCCGAGTGTGGTCAGGGCTGACACAGTCTTTCCACAACCCGATTCACCCACAAGACACACCGTTTCTCCTTTACGGATCTCATAGCTTACGCCATCCACGGCACGGGCAAGCCTTTGATTCAGGTGAAAATAGACCTTTAGATCCTGGACAGAGAGAAGAATCTCTTTATTGGTGGACATAACCAAGAATCCGCACTTTTTTGACCTATTGTCTTTCCCTCAACTTGGGATTCAGAATATCTCGAAGCCCTTCTCCAAAGAGATTGAAAGCCAGAACCACGATCAAAATGGCAAGCCCTGGTGCAAATGTCAGCCAAGGGGCATCGAAAATGAAGCGCTTCCCATCGGACAGGATCCCCCCCCAAGTGGCATGGGGCGGAGGGACACCAAAGCCAAGAAAACTCAGGCCCGCCTCGGTCAGAATCGCGGTGGCGATACCAATTGTCGCTGACACAAGCACCGGGGCCATGGCGTTGGGGATCATGTGACGAAAAATAATCCGAAAATTGCTCACGCCCAGAGCCCGTGCAGCGGTCACAAAATCCTGTTCCCGCAATGAGAGAAATTCGGCTCGAACAAAGCGTGTGGCACCCATCCAGCTGGTCAGTCCAATAACGATCATGATATTATACATGCTGGCCGGAAGGAGTGCCACCACGGTCAATATAAGGAAAAAGCTCGGGAAACATAGCATGATATCTACAAATCGCATGATCAGAGTATCTAGAAAAATATGGTCTTTTCCAAAGTAACCTGCTATCCCACCCATGAAGATGCCGATAACCACCGAGATCCCCACAGCCACAAACCCCACGGTCAGTGAAACCCAGGCTCCCTGTAACATCCTGGCAAAAACATCTCGCCCCAAATCGTCGGT
>JBFEUB010000292.1:0-3114 GCA_041547605.1 Desulfobacteria bacterium | reverse complement strand
GCTTGAACAGAACCACTGCGTGCCCGTTTTAGCCAGGAGAATTCAAAAATCCTAAAATTGCACACCCACAAGTGAGCCAAATAGTATTTTCAATTGTCATCTATTCTTATCGGAACGTTATTCTGACAACCGCTATAGTCCTCGACGCATTATGCCAAATTTGTGATCCACAAACATGTTCAAAATAACTAACTCAAGTTTCTCACCCCTTTCAACTATCTGAACGCCAAAAAGTGAGAAATGTCTTGTTCAATATGCAATAATGATAGTTTTCGGCTTTTACACTAACCGGAGCTTGGCAGGTAAGGAAATTCGCTTCACTCCGGCCCCCAATGCCTTTAGTAGCCTGGCATATGTTGTCGCTGGAAATGGCTGTAGACCTTCGTTCACCGAAATTCCTTACCTGCCTCTGATTGGACGAAACCCCCCAGTATGCGGGTTACAGGCTTCATTCAGGGGTGCGAAACTTGAACTGCAACACCGCTCGCTAACCCAGCAGCTTGCTGCAGGGAGCTTCAATAACTAAAAAACGTCGGGCACCCCCGATTGAACAGGGGTTCTGGAGTTTCATATCAGACAACGGTAAAGGGGTGGATACGGCGGAGGTGAGCAGAGATTATCTCCTGCGCGCACAATTTGTGTTGGTCCATCTGGAAGCAGATTGGTTATGATTCATCAAAAGGAATGGTTAGTTCATACGTCCCATATGCCAGTTTCGCCTTCACGGGTAATCCGCCCTTCTCAAAGACTCTCATCATTGTCCTGTTCGAGGCAAGCACCTTTGCCGTAAACCCCTTCAGGCCTCGTTCTTTAGCCAGCCGAATAAGCATCTTATACAGGTATGTTGCGATGCCTATGCCTTGATATCCATCATCCACGACAAAGGCTATATCCGCATAAGGGCCGTGCTGATCCTTCGTGAATCTTGCTTCTGCAACGATGCGCCCCTGACCGGGCTCTCCTACCAGGCCCACGATAGATATCACTCGGCCGGGGTCAACATTCACGTACTCCTGTATAAAAGCATGCGGCATAACCTTAATGCGAGCGAAATACCGGTAGTATACTGACTCGTCTGAGAAACGGTAGAAAAAACGGCGCATTTCCTCCTCGTCTGAAGGTCTGATTGCCCTAAACCGAACTTCCACCCCCCCCTTAAAGGTATGTTTGGCATCAATCTCCGCTGGGTAGAGGTGGCCCGATTCGGCTAGAAAAATTTGATCCTGATACAGAATGAACTCCTCTTTAGCCCGCTCCAAAAGTTGTGATCGGTCATCCGGATGTGCGATGTCGATCAGGGCTTGCGCTCGCTCGCGAACCGTACGCCCTCTCAGGCTAGCAACACCATATTCCGTAACGACCATATCCACGGATTCGCGTAATGTGAACTGGTTCGGAAATCCCTCCACGGAGAGCCGGATGTTACGTTCTCCTTGCCGATTTCGGCTGGGAAGGGCAAACACCGTAAGCCCTCCTGGTGAAAGCTCCGCTCCGTTGACAACGTCCATGACTACCCCCGGTCCGCCGGCCACGTTTGTTGTGCCGACATGCAGGGCGATCTGGCCAGACAAATCCACCTTCCGCGCCGGAATCACGGCCAAAAATCGCGGGTTGCGGCCGATTTGACTTGGGTCGAAGACTTTGTCAATTTCCTGAAATTCGACCAGCGGGTTGCGGTCCAACCAGGCCATCAATTCAGATGTGCCAATAGCGTACGAAGCCAGAGATTTGCCCCGGAAAATCGCCTTAAATCGATTGGTCACAGCCCCACTTTTGACAAGATCCATGAGGGCGTCCGTAAAAAAGGGCGAATGCACACCCAGATGACGTTTATGGACCAAATGGCGACTCAAGGCCTCGAAAAGAGGGCCGTTGGAAAAGGCAATGCAGCTTCCGTCCTCAATCACCGCCGCGACGTTTTCAGCGACTTTGTTGAATACCGCGGCCACGGGCCAGCGAGGAATGTATATGGACGCTTCAGTGGAACGCACCAGCAGGTCAAAATCCGAAACAGGAACAAACGTGTCCCCATAGGTGAGCGGCATTTGCGGGTTGATCTCGCCCACCACCAGTGAAGCCCGCTCCATGGCGTGCCGTGCCACATCCACAGTAATCCCCAGGCTGCAGTAGCCGGCCACATTAGGGGGCGTAACCTGGACAAAAGCGGCATCCACGTGGATCTGTCCTGATTGGATCAACGAGGGGATTTGGGCAAAGCGGCAGGGGATCAGATCTGCGTGCCCGCCGGTGATGGCCTTACTGGCCGCCCATCCGGAGAAGAAGGTCTTCAGGCGGTATTTGTCGGAATGTAGATCTTTTAAGGAGATGGCATCTCCTAAGCTGACCAGTTGAATTAGTTCCAGGTCCTGTAAATTGTTGGCCTCAGAGGCCATCAGGTGTTTCACCATGGTTCGGGGCTCAGCCAAGCCTGTCCCCAAAAAAATACTCATCCCTGGCTCAATCTTCTCGAGGACCTCGTCAGGAGAAACAACCAGTCTTTCCCATTCTGCGTCGGACAATTGCGCCACGGGCCCAACCTCTTTTACTCGTTTAGATGCAGAACATTATATGGGAAGAGATATAATATCAGTATAGCATTTTCAATAAAAGCTTCACATTAAAAACAAGACAAGTGCAATGCGGTGTGCGGTCACACCGCCTGTCCTGCCAGTGAAGCCAGCAGCGCCGGCCCTCAGTCGGATAACCCGTAATCAAAGATGCCATATTCCGTTTTCCCACCCAGCAGTGTATCGATCTTGCCCTGCACTTCATTTCTCTCCTGACTCTTGGCCCATCGGTTCCAGTCCTCAGCCGACGCCCAAGTGCTGATGACCAAAAACTCGTCAGGTTTGTCGAGCCTCCTCAATGTTTCGCCGGAAATATAGCCCGGCTGTTGCGTGGCCCGGGTTCTGAGTTCTCTGAGCAGTGGTTCCAGGTCTTCGACTCTGTCTTTTGGAACGATTCGTCTGATAACAACTTTGACAGTCATCTTGCCCGCCTTTTTTGCATAAAGCAGATACTTCTATCATAGCATAAGATTCTACTTGTTACATACGGTATTTAGAATGGGGGCAAAGAAAAGGACATGATTTCCCCAGAAAGGAGGGATCCCTG
>JBFEUB010000291.1:0-3193 GCA_041547605.1 Desulfobacteria bacterium | reverse complement strand
GAAATAGGGAAAAAGCGGACGGTGGACATGTGCCCATTGTAGCAATGACAGCCCACGCCATGAAGGGGGATCGGGAAAGATGTCTTGCAGCAGGCATGGACAGCTATGTATCCAAACCGGTAAGGGCTGAAGAACTCTTTTCAGTCATCGAGAGCTTGACGAATAGATCACAGGATAAGGAGAAAGGAAGCCGTTTTCCTTCAAAGGATGTTACGCCGTTTGCTGAGGATATACTTGATTTATCCAAGGCAATGAAAATCCTTGATGGAGACGGGGAGCTATGTGAAGAGGTTGCTAACCTGTTCTTAGAAGACACCGCGGACAAAATTGCTAAGCTCCGGGAAGCCGTGGCCAGGGGTGATGCCAGTGCTGTTCAGCAAACTGCTCATACCCTAAAAGGTTCTGTTGGTTACTTTGGTGCCAAGCGTGCATTTGACGCAGTCTACAGACTAGAGCTCATAGGCAAGAATGGAACGTGGACAGAAGCCGAGGCAGCGCAATTAGAACTGGAGAGAGAGTTTAAGGCCTTAGAGGCCGCCATGAAAAGCGCTTTAGCGGCATAAAAATGGGCACTGGCAATTTTGCAATGAAGCTACTTTCCTAGCAGAGACCCGCCTCCCCTTCCTGCCGGGCAGGACCTGCGGGGAGTATCCCGATCAGACTTGAAGAGGCCTGCAGTCCCGATTTGTCTGGACATTTGTTTAGTCTCCGCGCTTTATGTTGTCATTTTAACATGTTTCCGTGACATTTTTCTCGTTATGTGTCGTCCTTTGAAAACGCCTGGTTACGACCCCCATCAGGAGCTCCTTGCTATGTGTGTCGGTAATCCTGCCCAACCAGCCATCTCCTGAAACATGTTGACTTTGTATAATTCTTGTGCTTAGTAATGCCACCTTTTTCTATCACCCCATTACAAGCGCCAACGACGGGCTTTAATGGCTGCCATAGAATTGAAGGATTTAGAAGCAGGAAGGGAGGTGATGTTGAGGTTGCGCAGGATTCTCCAGTAACGCATCCTGCTTTGCGCATGTGGCTTAGTGACAAGGCAAGATTTCTGACCAAGAACCTTGGAACCTGAGTGGAAGTAGAGACATCTTTTGAACATCATCATGAACCTGTAAAAAAAGGAGCTGGGAATGAATTTTGTGAAACTGATATGTCGATTGGTACTTTGTGCCTTATTTGTCATTGGACTGACCTATGGGCCCGCTGCCCATGCTACGGAACCAGAAGCAATGCACGAAACCCATGAGGCCACGGAAGCAGTCGAACAACAAGAGGGCGAAGCTGCAGAAGAGGAACAGGAAACGGAAGCCGAGGAAGGGGCCCATGGCGAAGAAGAGACCCAAGAAACGGAGGAGGGATCCCAGGATTAAATAGGCTTTATCGTGTTTTGCCAATAGATCTTTTGAATAGATATTGCTAAAGACTAAACATCTCAACGGATAGGTACTCAATAGTCCAACAACAGGGCAGGATCAGCAATGGTCCTGCCTTTCCTATGTCCGTATCTTGTTGTTACCTCACAAGAATCTGCGCTCATAATAACAGCTGAACCTTCCTATGCTGGTCCCCCCGAAAATCGTTAACAAAGAAAAACTTAACTATTGTATTCCCGTGACTTTCAGCAAAAGATATGCCCATCAAATAATCTTGGAGCCGCCATTCTTGTGTGACAAGCGGTATCGTCTCCCTTTCGGCAAACTTGAGCTGCATTCGGGGGCGGGCGGTTCTGCTCCTAGACGGTATTTCGTAGCCAATGGTGACGGGTTCAATGCTTTAGATGGTTGTGTGGCGTATCATTGGAATATTACACTTCCTGATAGGTTTAGACTATCTGATATAGAAAACATTGAAGTTCGTCTTGGCCGGGTTAATCCAAAAGACATTCAGTTCATTTTCTTTGAATAACTCTTTCATTTCGGTTGTAGTTCTTGCGTACCTATCAACAGGCCCTCAGCACCGAGACGTTCATACCTCACAAACGAACTGCTACCCACCCATCCCTATTGTGCGGCCTTTAATGAGTTGAGAGTACAAAACACAGTCTAAGCAGGACAGTGATTATCCGTCCGAGTCTCAGGCTATGAAGTCTAAAGCCCAATGCCATCAAGACGAGCTTCACATTTCGGGCATGTGCCGTGCGTAATCACGTTCTTGGATATGTGATAACCCCACCGCTCGATCAAGGACTGGCCGCAACTGTAACACATGGTGTTTTCCCCTTCGTCTCCGGGCAGATTGCCGCTGTAAACATAACGGAGTCCGGCTTCAAGTCCGATCTGGCGGGCCCGGTGAATGCTCTCCGCCGGTGTGGGTGGACGGTCTGTTAGCTTGTAGGTTGGATGAAAACGGCTGATGTGCCATGGGGTCTCAGGGCCGAGGGCCTCCACCATGAATGAAGCTAGCTGTTGAAGCTCTTCCGTATCATCATTGAGTCCGGGAATAAGTAGTGTGGTAACCTCTACAAAGATTCCAAGAGACTTCATCAACTTCAGGGTCTGCATCACGTGCTTTCGCTTGGCGCTGCATTGCTCTTTATAAAAATCATCATTAAAGGCCTTCAAATCTACATTGGCTGCATCCAGGTAGGGTTGGATCATGTGCAAGGCCTCGGAGGTCATGTACCCGTTCGTCACAAATACATTCAAGATACCCTTCTCGTGTGCCAGCTTGGCTGTATCATACGCGAATTCAAAGAATACGGTCGGCTCAGTGTAGGTATAGGCTATGCTGCGGCAGTTTGCCTGCTCTGCAGCGCTCACCACGTCTTCTGGCCTGAAACGATCACCCAAAATCATCCCTTTTCGGTCCGCAGGGAGTTGGGCAATATCTGCGTTCTGACAAAAACGGCACTTGAAATTACACCCAACCGTGGCAATGGAATATGAAAGAGAACCAGGCAAGACATGATAAAGTGGTTTTTTCTCAATGGGATCAACATGCTGGGCAATCAGCTTCCCATAAACAAGGGTTTTCAGGATCCCATCCTCGTTCTTGCGAACAGCGCATATACCGCGTTTTCCCGCCTTGATAAGGCAACGGTGACTACACAGATTGCACCGGACCTTCTCATCTTCTGCGTGTTCATACAGATAGGCTTCCGTCATCCTCAGGCCCCTCGTCTATAGCGGTTGTCAGAATAACGTTCCGATAAGAATAGATGACAATTGAAAATACTATTTGGCTCACT
>JBFEUB010000290.1:0-3320 GCA_041547605.1 Desulfobacteria bacterium | reverse complement strand
TCCCTATGTCGTGACGCCAGCTGAACCATAAATTATTAGACAGCTTCTCCAGGGACTTCAACCTTCCAGGGAGCCTGGCCAGTACGTTAAATATATAGATCGCTTTCATGGGCGAACTTTCCCTTTGCAAACCTTAGCAAGCGTGGCTTTGAGTTCTGCAAGATCATATGACTTGACCACGTAGTGGTCGGCGGCCACCGATTTTACATCCTCTCTGTATGAGTCGTAGGCCGTGTTCAAAATGATGGAGAGGCCCTGATGGGCGTTGCGTATTTCCTGTAACAGGTCCAAACCATCGCAGTCTTCCATACGGATATCCAAGACCACGGCATTGGGCTTCGCAGAAGCAATCAGTTCCAACACATCATTGCATTTTCCAGTTGTGATGACCTCGTAACCCTCTTCTTCAAGTTCTTCTGCACAAAGGGTCCTGATGCTTTTTTCGTCATCAACAACCAATACCTTTGCCATAATGCCCCCCATTCACTTATCTTCAGTATGCTCCAGTTTGTGCCACTTAAAGAATTCGACGCGAAGTGCTACCCCCCAAACCGTCAGGCCCAACCTTGCATCAAGTCTTAACCTTCGGACACTTTTGGCGCAGAACTTCACTTCGGGTGAAGGCCCGAGCCGCAAATCCGACACAATTTTGAAAACTGAAGCCCCCTGCAACCAGCCCTTTAAATTCCGCATCCTGGATCTCCGAAGGAGCATTACAAGCCAAGCTGCAGGGAATCTTCGACTCCAAAGAATTGCGGTATTTCTGAATTGGTTGGCCAACCCCGCAGTAAGCAGCGGGGAAGCCGCTTACCGTTGCAGTACAAATGACCGAAACTTCGTATTCGGAATTTTGATTAGCAACGTCTTGAGCTTCAGAGAATTTGTATTTCTTGTTTTAAGTTTACTGCCATGAGACAATTGAGTATTCTATTTGTCCAATTTTCCAAACCGGAGCAAAGCCCTTACGCCTTTGCAAGTAGAACTCCTTCTATAAAAGGATCCAGGTTTCCGTCAAGGACATCATTAACATTTCCAATCTCAAGATCGATTCGATGGTCTTTGACCATCTGGTAAGGCTGCAAGGTATAGGACCTAATCTGGCTACCCCAGGCAATCCCTTCCTTCTCGTGATAGTCCGCCTGCCTTGCCTGTGCCCTTTTTTCTTCCTCATGTTCATAAAGCCTCGATTTCAAAACCTTCATGGCAATAGCTTTGTTGCGGTGCTGGGAAGACTCTTGTTGACATTGCACCACGATACCAGTTGGCAGATGGGTGATACGAATAGCAGAACTTGTCTTGTTTACATGCTGACCGCCCGCACCACTTGAACGGAAGGTATCGATTCGCAGATCTTTTTCGTCAATGTCTATGACTACCTCTTCGTTCAGTTCCGGAGAAACAGAGACTGAAGCAAAGGAGGTGTGTCGACGTCTATTGGTATCGAATGGAGACAGGCGCACAAGGCGATGGATCCCGGTCTCGCCCTTCAGGTAACCGTAAGCATACAAACCACTAGCAATAAAAGTGACACTCTTGATACCAGCTTCTTCGCCCGGCTGGAAATCGACAACGGTCGTTTTGTAGTTCTTGCGCTCAGCCCAACGAAGGTACATACGAAAGAGCATTTCGGCCCAGTCCTGGGCCTCGGTTCCCCCTGCACCAGGATTAATCGAGACAATGGCATTTTTTTCATCGTCTTTGTCACTAAGCATCCGGGCCAGAGTCATTTGACTAACGGCATGTTCCACCCTATGAAGTGTCTCAGAGACCTCTTGGACGGAAGCTTGGTCATTCTCTTCTACGGCAAGGCCTAAAAGGACCCGAGCATCGTCCAGTTCATGGTAAAGCTCTTGCCAGGAATTGATTGTATCGGAGAGAGTTGTTCTCTCTCTAAGGATGTCTCTAGTTTCCTCTGGAGTATCCCAAAAGCCTTTCTTAGAGATAATCCCTTCAATTTCCTTGAGCCGTTTTTGTTTTCCATCCAAGTCAAAGATAGCCCCTGAGTTGTTCTAATCTGTTCAGAAGAGATTGGATTCTTCCCTCTAATTCAAGTGACATGGCAAGGCCTCCTATGTTGTGTATAATTCGTTATTGGTATTCTAAGTGAGCCGAAATTTTGACACTATTCCAATAGTTAATAAAAAATGGTTATGTGGGTTTCCCACCGTGGGCCGCCAATCTCGCCTATATTCCAAGTTCACTGTGGCGAGACTTGCCTTTATCTGCATATCCTTTTCCTGCCCGCCCGAGTTAACAGATTCGATAGCCGCCAACACAGATGCTCCTCAGGCCAAATAACTCTCAACAGAGACTATCTGAGAAGGAATTTATTGCGACAGGCGCCTACCCAAATCAGGAGGCTTATCAGAATGCACCCGATCGCAAAAATGTCTCCATGGCGAGCATAAAAGCTCTCATGGCTCATCACAGGCAACGAGCGGGTTCGAATCGTCTCTTCAAAAAGAGGTGTCTCATCCAAAAGCCGTCCTACAGGATCCACAAACGCGCTAATACCGGTATTGGCCGCTCTGGCTACAGCCAAGTGATTTTCGACTGCCCTGAATACGACCATAGAAAGATGCTGATAAGGAGCGCTTGATCTGCCGAACCAGGCGTCATTTGTTATGTTAATCAACAGTTGGGCACCGTTTTTAACCATGGAACGGGCCAGCTCTGGAAAGATCGCCTCAAAGCAAATTAAGACCCCGATCCTTTCATCCCCCCATGACAGGACCTGGCCCTCACTCCCAGAGTCAAAATCCCCCACCGCCTCCACCATCTTTCCCAGGAAAGGAAAATAGCGCTTGAGCGGGACATATTCACCGTAGGGCACTAGGTGCACCTTATCATACTTGCCCATAACTTTGGCACTGGGGTCGACCAAATAAGCGCTATTATAATAGCGCGTTCTTTTTCCAGTTCTACAAAATGAGGGACTTCCAAAAAGAAAATAGGTCTTGGAGCCGCGAACGACCTTCAGTGCCTCTTCGGTCAGCTCCTCATCCTGCAAAAAATAAAACGGTAGCGCAGTCTCCGGCCATATGATTAAGTCCGGGCCGGCCTCCAAGGCAGCAGCAGACAAGGTACCATAGCGTTGCAAGGTCTCATGTTGAAAAGAAGGAAGCCATTTTACGGATTGGTCAACATTCCCCTGCACCAGCGCAATAGAACGCTTGGGCGCAGCATTGGCAGCCGTGTCGATTTTTTCTATGCGCCAGGTGCCGTAGGCCAAAGAACCAACTATCAACAGGGCTACGCCGAAAACAGGTTTCCAGGCAAAAGCCCTGTGCCTCAAGATAGTTTCCCAGACTTCAAAGAGC
>JBFEUB010000289.1:0-3360 GCA_041547605.1 Desulfobacteria bacterium | reverse complement strand
GCGTTTTAGCTGTTCTCTTCAATTTTTTGCCTAGGTACTTTTTCTATCCGACATAGGGACATTTCCGGCGGGCTTAAGTTTTGACCCGAGAAAAGACAGAGATGCCTCGCAACACATTGAGTTTCAGTGTATTTGGCGTCTGTTAAAAACAGTGGCATGCTTCCCGTGATGCTTAGTTTATTCTCTCTCGCCGCCCATTTGCCAAATCTTTGTCCGTTTTTATCTAGGTACTTTTCTCCCCAAACTAAACATTTCCCAGGTACCAAGATAGTATTTCTTCCAATTGACTTTCGGGTTTTTCTTGCCTAAAAACCAAAGAAAATTAGGTGTAAAGCAGGGTTTTTTCTAGGGGTAGACCTCCCCAGGCGGCAGCGGTTGTGAGAAATGCGCCGGGTTTCTTTAACAACCTTTAGATTGCCTGCAGGAGGTTTTCTACTTTTTGGCTTCGGGTTGGATTTGTGAAGCGAAAGGTCGAAAGGGGGGATGGGATTCAAGAGGTCCATGCATCTCTATATATCGGGGCCTCGCTGATCCTGGCAGAACCTTACCGTTCCGCCGGGAGCTTGAGTGAACAGTGTTGACCAGTTTTTCTGGGAAACATGTGGCCGTTAACCGAGCGTTTCAAAGGGAGGGGTGTGACATGTCTGACCAGGAAAAAAGGTATAACGAAAGATATGACTTGAAACTTCCCGTTATGGTCAAGTGGAAAGACACGTCTGGTCATACGCGGGAGGCACCTGGTACGGCCAAGAATATAAGCCCTTTAGGCGCATTCTTACTCTGCGAAAGCCCTATTGGAGAAGGCTGTGCCATTGATCTTCATTTTGATGATCCGATTGACCTCGGGGGTTGCATACCAAGTCGCATTTCTGCCCGCGGAAAGGTTGTGAGGGATATCCAGGGCGCCGAGCATGCTGCGGATTATGGACACGGGGTCATGTTTGATCGCTTTAGTTTTACGAGACTTTAGAGCCCGTGACGGGCTGACCATGAGCAGGATTAGGATAGCCCTGCCCTGGACCTCAGAGCTATGGGGATTTGAACGTCCGAACCTTTCGCTTCTTAGGGATCGGTTTTCAATAGATATGCAAAACCGGAAAGATAGTCAGACATGTTCTTGAGGGCTTTATTGCAGAGGATTCTCCTGGCTTTCTTTGTGTTATTTGTCTGGCATGGCATGAGCTGCCAGTTTTCACCCGGGAACATATCTTCGAGGTTTTGTTTTGCTCAAGCTGCTTGCACAGGCAATGATATCGACGTGTTGATGATCAGCACCTCCCTTCTGCAAAAGGATCCGGACTGGCTGGAAACATTGAATGCATATAAGAGCGGTCTCGAAGTGACGGAAAACCTTTGTGCAGAATTCGTTGAGGTAGATTCTGAGGAATGCTTTGCCGCTTATGGTATCAAGGTGAACGATCCACGTAGCTGGGAAGAAATCCGGGATGTGATAGAGTCATTAGTTGAGGCCACTCAGGCCTCGTACATTATGCTCCTGGGCGGCGTGGCTGTGATTCCGAGGCCCTCTGTGGAGATTCTATGTCTTGATGACGAGCCAATAACAGTGCCAAGCGATGGTTGGTACGTGGATTTGGATGGCGACCAGATCGTGGACGAAGGACTTTCAATCGGGAGACTGCCAGATTTAGGCTACCGGTCAGCGGCTGTGACGGCTTATCTGCAAACCGCAGCCGCCCTTCACAATGATGGGGGGGTTAGCCTCGACGCAGAGGTTTGGTTTTCGCCGGGTAATTATGAGACACCGCCGTATGGGGTGTGCGATGCTTGCGCGCTGGAGCAGCAGTTCTATGACCTGATGTCAACGAGTAATTACATTTTCTTCACTGGTCACGGGACTTCGACGGGCTTTTACAATAATGACTCCGAACCCATCTTCACCATAGACTACATGAATTCGATCAACTTACAGACCCTTCATCCCGTGATCATTGGCTACTACTCCTGCCACACGGGAGTCTTGCAGAGAAGAACGCCCACTTTGTCCTATGCGTTCCTGAAGGCCGGAGCAGCTGCCTTTTTAGGCCGGACCACCGTGGAAGGGGTGCCGAATACCGTGGCGGAGGCTTTCCCTGCCAATATCGAAGAAGGCATGTGTATCGGCCCGGCCCTCTTCGGAGCAATGAGGGACGCGGCTCTCATGCAAGGGTGTGCATTGAAGGCCGCAGCCGGGCATCTTTGTTTTTACGGAGACCCAACGCTTAAGCGTCGTCAGTGCGACCCAGGGAAAGACATGGATGGCGACGGGATCTCAGACTGCGAAGATCCGTGCCCCAGCGATTCTGACAATGATTTAGATGGTGATGGTGTTTGTGGGGAATTGGACAATTGTCCTGGCACACCAAATCCAAGGCAGGAGGACGCAAACAACAATGGTATGGGAGATGCTTGTGAACTGTTCAATGATCCTCAGATTTCCATCATTGAAGCACATGTCAGCCCAAACCCATCAGGAAGTTACGTAGGGGACATGGTTCATTACAACATTGCCTATGAAATAACGGGGGGAATCGAAGGGGTTGAATACAAAGTCATCGGCATGGCAAAAGCGGGCTATGGTGAGCTCTGTAGCAAGAGGCAGCGCAGGGCCATTGGAAGACATGTTGCGGGACAAGGACTGCACGTACTTACTTTCCAGAAGACGGTTCCGGATTGTGCCGTGTCTCTGGACTTTACGGGAACGAAATGGATTGATGTGACCTGGAGGATCAGGTTGAAAACCTTGGATGGGACATTGCTTGATCGTGATGTGCTGGTTGAAGACAGCGTCTATGCCATACAGAGGAGGTAGCACCGAATGAGATCCCGGAGGGCACAGGCAGAGAATCAGCAATATATTCGCCTGCTGTTCCATATTCCATCGTGGTGTAAACTGACCCGGCCATAGTTGGTTTCCATCCCTAAAAGGGCCTTTCGTTTCCGAGCATTGCTTCGCACCTGATCAGCGGCTTTCTCCCACGCGTTTTCGACGTCGCCCAATTCATCGGGCTTGCAGGCGCTGCATGTCTGGTTCTTCCATCCTCATAGTTAGCTCGCAGAGACGCGTATTCTATCATGCTGCTCATGTGGTCAGCAGCAAAAGGCCACCTGTTCTTTGATCCCACCGATATCTCCTTGGGCATTGATTTCCCTCAAAGTATGCTTACCTTGACATAACTAGTGTTGTGTCCCAGGAGTTTGTTCCAAGAATATGGAATCGCCGAAAAGCCATTTTCCTTGCTCCGTGAGCATTTTCGGGACATCAACTTCGCTCCGCTAAATCATGCACACAGTGGTTCTGTTCAAGCCGTCAGGCGCAACCGGAGCGCTAAAACTCGGGCCTAAGGCCCTCAAACAGTTTAT
>JBFEUB010000288.1:0-3364 GCA_041547605.1 Desulfobacteria bacterium | reverse complement strand
TTTAAACTGTATGACCCCAAAACGTATCGAACCAGGGGAAAGGTTCATCAAGCAAGGAGTTAAGGGAGATACTCTTTATATGATCCAGGAGGGCTCCTGTGTGGTCAATGTTGAAAAAGCCGGTTCCGAGTATCCGGTTTCACGTCTTCGGGCTGGGGATATTGCGGGGGAGATAGCGCTGATAACAGATTGGCCCCGAAGCGCTCACGTTGATGCTGAAACAAAAGTGAAATTGTGGGGCATAACGAAGGCCCAGTTCGATGAAATATGCAAGGAGTGTAAAGACATCCAGAATTTTCTGACCGAGGTGGTCGCCAGACGTCTCTCTCGTGAAAATGTTACCGCAGACAGAACCGTTGGGAAATACGTTATAAATGAGATTATTGGCCGCGGTGGTTGGGGCATCGTGTACAGGGGGATTCATAGAGATTTGGATATGCCGGTTGCAATTAAAATGCTGAAACACGACATGGCTATGGATCCTGATTTTTCAGAAAAGTTTCGGCATGAAGCAAAGACCATCGCCCATCTTAACCACGAGAACATTATCAAGGTGTTCGATATCGATGAATTGTACAAAACGATCTTTATTATCATGGAGTATCTACAGGGCATACCTCTGGACTATATTTTAGAAAAAACACAAAAACTTCCACTATCAAAAGTACTGGATATTCTTTTGCAGGTGTGCTCGGGGCTAGATTATGCGCATAAGCGAGGTGTCGTCCACGGAGACATCAAACCCGCTAACCTCTTTCTTCAGCCGAATGATCGGGTGAAAATCGTTGATTTCGGACTGGCCTCATCGCCAGGAGACCTGGATTGCGGTCTGCGAGGGACCATTTTCTATAGCCCGCCGGAACTGATAGAGGGCGACCACATCGACGAGCGAACCGACATTTATTCCTTGGGAATCACTGCCTTTGAAATGCTTACGGGCCAGCGACCATTTCCTGAGGACGATATCAATAAGATGATCGATATGGTCCTTCATGAGGATATCCCGGATCCACGCACGTTTATTCGTGACTTGCCTGACGAGGTGTCCAAGTTTGTCATCCGCTCCACACAGAGGGACCCAGATGCAAGATACAAGAGCATCTCACAAGCCACACATGAACTTCAGCCTTTGGTGAAAAAAATGGGCATAGAGCGTCAACGCCGAATAGAAGAACACCGGAAAATGAAGAGTCTTTTTCTTTTTTATCAGGATCAGCATGAATTGCTTCTGAAACCGCTGATAGAAAACTTCAGCAATGAACTTAACAAGCTTGGAGCTGACTTGCGTGTAACGGAATTCAGGGACGTGCAGCCACAAAATACGGCCTATAAACAATTCAAATAGAGCCCCGCGTTTGTATATCAGAGGTTCGCATTCATGAAGTTTTGTGTCATTCAAACCGGAGGACTTTCCCATGGCCAAGAAGCAAACACACACGAAAATTGAGCAAAGAAGGGTGAAGCACGCAGAGAAAAAAACCAAGCGGGCAAAGAAGGCCTCGGAGAAAGTCGAGGAACGGCTTAGCTATTTGATAGCTAAGATAGCTAACAGCCCAGCAGTGACGTATATTTGTGAGCCAGCGGGCGATTACGCGGCCACCTTTATTAGCGAAAACATC
Source organism: Desulfobacteria bacterium (assembly GCA_041547605.1). GTDB lineage: Bacteria > Desulfobacterota > Desulfobacteria > Desulfobacterales. The sequence continues at coordinate 1,745 of JBFEUB010000288.1, read as the reverse complement.
AAGGATCAGCTCGGCTACGGGCCAGATGAATTTGTGGAGGATCCTAAGTTTTGGGTCAATCACATCCATCCGCGGGACCGACGTCGCGCCTTAAAGAATTTGCCGCGCCTGTTCGAGCGCGAACATTACGTCCATGAATACCGTTTCAAACATAAGGACGGCAGTTATCGTTGGATGCGTGACGAGTTTCGGCTGGTACGTGACACAAAAGGCAATCCGACAGAGATTGTTGGTTACTGGATTGACATCACCGATCGCAAGCAGGCGGAGGAAGCCCTGAAAGAAAAAGAGGTTGCTTTGAAAGCTAAGGCAAAAGAACTCAGCGAGCTGAATAAGGCGTTGCGAGTTTTGATGAAGCAAAGACTGGAGGACAAGAAAGAACTTGAGCAAAAAATACTGTCAAACGTCCGAGAACTGGTTGTGCCATTCATAGACAAGTTGAAGAAGAGTGCCCTAGATGCTAAGTCGATGACCTATCTAAGGATACTTGAGTCCAATCTCAATGATATTGTTTCACCATTTGTTCACCAGTTATCTTCTAAATACTCAGCGTTGACCCCAAAAGAAATCCAGGTGGCACAGCTCATAAGAGAAGGCAAAAACACAAGAGATATAGGGGAGTTATTAAACTCATCCAAGAGGACAATCGAGTCCCATAGGCAAAGCATCAGAAACAAGCTTGGCCTCAGGGACACCAAGGCGAATCTCAGGTCCTATCTTCTGTCCATGTAGGCCTACTGAGGGTTTCTGGAAACAGGGATTAAAGGAACGTAATATCGGCGAAAATGACAGAATCTCAAGTAAGGGGAGGCAATCATGGCTGTGAAAGTTTTGAACACGCTTGGCCTGAAATGCCCCCAGCCTGTTCTAAAGATTGCTGTCCAGGCCCCACACATGCGACCGGGTGACGTTTTGGAAGTTTTGGGAGACTGCCCAACCTTTGAAAAAGATGTGCGGACCTGGTGTGAACGCCTGGGGAAAGTTTTCCTCTCAATAAAGGACGAAGGAGTAAATATCAAGCGGGTCCAGATACAGTTCTAGATAGCCCCTCAAACATTCCGTCCGTAGACTTACTGTTTTTCCTATTGTCTTGAACTGCAACAGCGAGCGCATTCCCTGTAGCTTGCTACAGGGTTAGCGAGCGAATCTAAAAATGGTACCCTTCCTTACAGTCGCTGCGAAGCCCTGGCGTCAGGCAGAACATTCCCTGCTTGCTGCAGGGAGCTTTAATAATACGGTTTTTAAATGCGTATTTTATACCCAAAAAAGTAGTGTTGACGCAAAAAAGATATGTGATATCTAGCAGTCTCAGCGAAGGCGGGTCACAAATGACTCTACCTTTAGCCCAAAAGCCCCGAACTCCTATGCCCCTCTGAGCCGCGTTCCCTCGGATTGTTTGGTTTCGGGGCTTTCCACTGTGGGCCTTCTGCATTTCTCAAAGCAATCAAATGTGAATGCGTCGGCCATGGCGGCTCAGACACTTCCGTCATGACCTCGTTTTCACCAATCCCCTAGTTGATGCCGTCACCAGAGGCTTTTTTGTTCCCCCGCGCCTGCCTGAATGGGATACCACCCCCTTTCCGTCATCTGTTCTGATCTCATTGTAAAGATACGTAGTTTTTACTTGAAAAATACGGTATTCACCCTATTGCCACCGACCACCTTGGGCAGTAAAATGTGTTAAAATGTGAGCGTTGCTGTGATGGGACAAAAGGCTAAAAAGACCATACAGGAACTCATAAACG
>JBFEUB010000287.1:0-3436 GCA_041547605.1 Desulfobacteria bacterium | reverse complement strand
GACGGCTTGAACAGAACCACTGCGTGCGCGATTTAGCCAGGAGAATTCAAAAATCCTAAAATTGCACACCCACAAGTGAGCCAAATAGTATTTTCAATTGTCATCTATTCTTATCGGAACCTTATTCTGACAACCGCTATAGAAAGGTTGCGTGTGAGAAGGTTCATGGGAATGAAGGATTAGGAAAGGAGTGATGGGGAATGATCTATGATGAAGAGTTTGAAACCCTCCCACGTGAAGCCCTGGACGCTATAAAGCTATTACGGGTTCAGCATTTGGCCGAAAGGGTTTACGCCACCGTTCCGTTCTATAAAAAGGCCTTTGATGAAAAGGGAGTCCAACCAGATGATATCAGGTCTCTTGAGGACCTGCAAAAGCTCCCCTTCACCATGAAACAGGATCTGCGAGACAATTATCCATTTGGCATGTTTGCCACCCCGATGGAAAACGTGGTGCGTATCCACGCCTCCTCAGGAACTACCGGTAAACCTACAGTGGTCGGTTACACCCGCCGAGATATTGACACATGGTCAGAGCTTATGGCTCGTACTTTGGCGGCCGCAGGCACGCACAAGGGAGACATTGTCCATAATGCGTATGGTTACGGGCTATTTACTGGAGGTCTCGGCTTTCACTATGGCGCCGAGCGATTGGGGGCGTCCGTTATTCCGGTTTCCGGCGGAAATACCAAACGGCAGGTCTTGTTAATGAAGGACTTTGGTCCTACGGTCTTGACGTGCACTCCATCTTATGCGCTGCGCTTGGCTGAAGTGGCCGCCGAGGAGGGTGTGGATTTTAAGTCGCTGAAATTTAGGGTGGGGGTCTGCGGGGCTGAACCCTGGAGTGAGAACATGCGTGCGGAGATTGAGAACGAGCTGGGGCTCGACGCTGTGGACATCTATGGTCTAAGCGAGATCATAGGACCCGGAGTCTCCGTTGAATGTGTGGAGGCCAAAAAAGGTCTCCACATCTTTGAAGATCATTTTATTGCGGAGATTATTAATCCAGAAACCGGCGAAGTCCTTCCGTATGGGGAACCGGGAGAGCTTGTTTTTACGACACTGACCAAAGAAGCCTTCCCGCTGATTCGATATCGAACCCGGGACCTCTCTGTGTTGTACCACGAGCCGTGCAGGTGTGGCAGGACACTGATGCGAATGGGACGCATTACAGGACGCTCAGACGATATGCTCATTATTCGGGGTGTGAACGTGTTTCCGTCACAGATCGAAAGTGTCCTCATGGCCAGAAAGGATGTGGACCCTTACTACCTGCTGATCGTCGATCGAAAGGAACACTTGGACACGTTAGAGGTACATATAGAGATTAAGGAAGAGGCCTTTTCTGATGCTGTAAAGGACCTTCAAGCGGTGGAAGGAGAGATTGAAAAGGATATCAAAGACATCCTGGGAGTTTCATGCCGAGTCCGGCTGGTTGAACGGGGAGCCATCCAGCGGAGTGAGGGCAAGGCTCAAAGGGTTATAGACAAACGCAGCTTATGACAAAGGAGGGTATCATGCGAGTCGAACAAATATCGGTGTTTTTAGAAAATAGGGCAGGTCGGCTCGCTGAAATAACGCGTGTTCTTGGAGACGCTGGCGTCAATATTCGGGCCCTCTCCCTGGCAGACACATCTGACTTTGGGCTTCTGCGCCTTATTGTCAACGATAACGATAAGGCCAAAGCGGTTTTGAAAGAACGCGGCTTCACAGTAGGAAAAAACAACGTGGTAGCTGTTGAGGTGGAAGACAGGCCCGGGGGATTAAATACGATATTAGAAATTCTGAGCAAAGAGAACATAAACGTCGAATACATGTACGCCTTTGTCCAGCACACAGGGGAGAACGCGGTCATCATCTTTCGTTTTGACGATACTGATGCCGCGGTCAAAGTCCTTCTGGATAACAATATTAAGGTACTGGAGGGAAAAACCGTTTATACCCTGTAGCCTCGGCTCTATTTGTGGCTACCAAAGACACCTTACAAAGGAGGCAAGGAGCGATGAAACGGAAAGAGACAATTGGCAAAGGTGCGGTTTATCTGATAGCCGCGGTGCTGGTGGCAACCTTTACCCTCATTCCGATTGGGGAGGTCTATGCCCAAGAGGCCTTCAAGGTTGGGGCGGTGTTCTCAGTAACGGGGAGGCCTTCCTTCCTGGGCGACCCTGAAAAGAAGACTGCTATGATGCTTGCCGATCAGATTAACGCAGCAGGAGGAATTGGTGGTCACCCATTGGAATTGATCGTCTATGACGACGAAGGAGATCCCACAAAGTGTGCCCTTGCTGTCAGGAAACTGATCACCCAGGATAAGGTTTGCGCCATCATTGGGCCCTCTTTGAGCGGCTTTTCCTTGGCTGTTCTTCCGGAGGCGGAGAAGCACAAGATACCTCTGGTGTCATGCGCGGCCAGCTATAAGATTGTCCACAACGAAAAGACGGGTAAGCCGTACAAATGGGTCTTCAAGGTGCCCCAGTCCGACAGTATGGCCGTGGAAGCGATTTACGTTCACATGAAAAAACGTGGCATTAAGAAGATCGCCATTATGACGGGTACCACGGGTTTTGGCAAAAGCGGCCGGGGTGAATTGACACGGCTGGCTCCTGAGTACGGTATAACCATCGTGGCTGACGAGACATACGGTCCCAAGGATACGAGCGTTACAGCCCAGCTTACCAAGATTAAGGGATTGGCTCCACAGGCTATTGTGAATTGGTCGATTGGGCCGACCCAGGTGATTGCCTTGAGAAACTGGCAAGAGTTGGGAATGACCAACATCAGCTTCTATCAGAGCCATGGTTTTGGAAGCAAAAAGAACATCGACCTGGCAGTCGGTGCTGCTGAAGGGGTCTTCACGCCCTTGGGAGCTTGCAACTATGCTGAAATCCTTCCAGCCGACCACCCGCAAAAAAAGGTCACCATGCAATACCGCAGGGCTTATGCGACAAAATACTTTGAACCTGTGTCATCCTTTGGCGGCCATGCTTGGGATGCACTCCAGCTGGTCGTCCAGGCCTTGCAGACTGTGGGATGTGACCATGCAAAGATCAGAGATCACATAGAGGGCATTAAGGGCTTTGTAGGACAACATGGCATTTTCAGCTTCTCGCCGGAAGACCATAACGGCCTGACCAAAGAGGCCTTCCAAATGATTGTGGTGAAGAACGGGGCTTGGGCTTTTGCCGATTAGTCTATAGTGAGGCGTGTCCGGGACTGTCAAGTGAATGAAGCGGTGTGACTCGGACACGCCTTTGTTTGTTGATCCTATTTTCGTTCAATGTAAAGATGCATGAGTATGCTCGGGGCCTTGAAGCCTTTCCATGGCTCAACGGCCCCGTTCCTCGCTCCGGGTCGGACTCCGGCCCACAAAGGGCCTCTGCGCCTGCCGGGAGTCTTGACTGGTGCTATTCCAAATACCTGATGACTTTATAAGAAGT
>JBFEUB010000286.1:0-3455 GCA_041547605.1 Desulfobacteria bacterium | reverse complement strand
AGCCATGATACTGGCGAGGGTGCAGCCTGCGAACCAGGGCCAGCTTTTCTCATTTTTTCTAACAAGTCGCCCCTTTGTATATAGCAAGAGCGATAGGATATAGAACATGGCCGCTAAACTATTCATTCTCTGCACAACATAAGTGACCGACTGGCTTTGAATCGGGTGAACCAGCCAGATCAGAGCGGTATAAAAGGCGATCGAGGAATTGGGCTTATATCTCGAACGAAGTGGGGACAGGATCAAGGTGGTTTTGAAAAAGAAATAGAGCAAGATCCCGGTTGTGATATGAATCATGATGTTTACCACATGATAGCCGATGACATCGTATCCATGAAAGTAAAAGTTCAGAGCAAAACTCAGGTTGGCTATCGGCCGGCCAGGCATCGGACTTTTGAACGCCGCCCTCGTGAGATTTTCGAATGAGAGTTTGGTTAGACGAATATGGCGATTTTGTACGATGTTGTACCCATCATCAAAACAGAAGGGGGCCTCCAGAACATTTGAATAGATCAGAATGCCCAATGTGACCAGAGACAACAACATCAGCGCTTGATGTCTATTTGAGACGGATCCCATAACCGAATCTCTCAAAAATTGAACAACCTGTTAAAATAGCGGCCTGTGTCAGGCACTCTAAGACATAGAAAACATGAATGTTTGAGGATCGCTCCGCTCGAGGTTTGAGGCCAGTGCCACCAGCCTTTAGTCCGTCTTCGGTAGATGCTCTTTGAGCTTCCATGGCAAGTGCCAACGTTTATAGCGGTTGTCAGAATAACGTTCCGATAAGAATAGATGACAATTGAAAATACTATTTGGCTCACTTGTGGGTGTGCATTTTTAGGATTTTTGAATTCTCCTGGCTAAATCGCAAGAACTCGGGCGGAGCCCTCAGACAGCTTGCAATTTTAAACGCCAGTCACATTCAAAAATCTTCTCCAAAATTGCACAATGTCGTTCGCCAAATAATATTTTCAATCATCAACGACTTGCGAGCAAACGGAACATATTTTTGATAATCAGTCTACATTCGACCTGTTCAATTATTCGTTTGACATTTGACATAAGAAGGGCCTTACGGTGTTCCCATCACCATTCAATACGATTCGACACGATTCATCAAAGCTAACCGCCCGGATATGACCTAACTACTTGTAATTACAATATATATTGGTGTGACATATAGCCCGTAGGGGGGTTAGAATCCCTCCAGGCTCCCCAATAAAATCAGTAAGTTAGACCTCATTACCTACCCCTCCCGGGCTTGTTGGTCAACGTTTTGGTCAACACTTGCGAAATTCTTGTCAACCCACGCCGTGTATTTTTCCATTGGTCTCTGCAAATCAGCTTCAGACGGCTCCATGAAGTGGGCGTCCATAAATGACATACAGGCGTGACGAGGGCCACGTTCGTCAAGGCCAAATACTCCGAAATCGAAATAACTCGTTTCCTCGCGTTACTTCCGTTTCTTAGCTTACGTCTATAGGTTCTGAAGGCCTTAAGGGTTCGACGCCTTACCATATCATTGTCAAACGCTTTGGACACCATAGCCTTGGCCCAGGTAAGCTCCATGTCAATGGTTGCTGGTGCCCTGCCCTGCTCCTCTCGTTGATCCTGATGGTCCTACAAATCAACCGGCTTTATAATGGCCACAACCCTACTACCAAAGATCCTATTGAAGTTAGTAAGACATTGCTTCACACGTGTGTAGGTATTCAGCTTTTTAATGGACTTTAGGTCAAGGTATCATTCAGCAAGCTCATTGAACGGTATTTTTTCATCCGGTACTTTCTCCCCAAAACACTCCGGTTTTCATACTTCTGCGCCACACGCTTACCATGTGCAGCATTAGCCACCTCTATTGAATAGGGGTCACAGATTTAACGGCGTTGCTTCCCATTGGGCAAATAGTACGAAATCCAATTCCTGACCTTCTTTGACCGCTTCGCCTTGTCCAAGTCTTCACCACAGGTGCACACCTTTTTCTTTGTGGCCTGTGTCCTGTGCCAAATGGGACATTCAGCTAAGATTGCCAGTCAAATCACCTCCTTTAATGTTTTGTCTGACGGTAACACCCCTTGTTCTGATTTTGTCCGATACCTTGACTTTGCCACGCATTATGCTTACTTTGACATATAATACAGTTAGCCGTTATCCTGGTTACTCCCCTTAGCCCCTGGGGTCTGCGATATAGTCTGAACGGCTTTTCCTCCTGTTCCCGTTCCCCCCTATATCCTCCAGTTCCCAGGGACGATCTTTGGGCGGTTGCAAATAGTCTCACTCCACGCAGCGAGGTTTTAACATTGGCACTGGGATGTATCCTTCCGTCATGGAAAAGCCTAAATCCGGATAATTTCTTGCTGTGGACGGCATGTATAATGATTGTCCTATGCTTGGTTGTCATTCTGTTCGTTGTTTTCCACAACATTCCTCGGGAAGAGTTACCGTTAGCCTGGAGGGTGTTACGAAAATTTGTCTCTCCGCACCTATAAGTGTTCCCTTGCCATCGACCACTGCGTCTTTTATATTTGCCATAGGGTCAGGGGGAATCCCTTTATAACCCAAAAGAAGAGACGTGAAACGACAAGCAACACGCACTTCCCCTGGCCCTAACTACCCCTTTCTTGCCAATAGAACACCCTGTAGGGCGCTGATTTTCAATTAAAAGGCTTACCCCCAAGAAATAGCCCCCACAGTTCTCCTTCACGATACTACTTAGTTATATTCCGTATTTCATCCCAGAAAATGCCCGTTGACATCAATAGGGGTATGTGATACTCAGAAAGCGTTCCATCATTTGGCTTTTGTTCCGACTCGGGACTATGGGGGGGAACAAACGAAGCTTAAAGTATGTCCCTGAGCTTCCCGCAGAGCATGCTTCGCTTTGCTGGGAAGCTCATGCCGGAGAGTTAGAGGGCTGAGGCTGGCGCCACGTTCCTCTTGAGCTATCATTTCGTGTTGAATGTTCCATTCGTTTTTCACCTTCAGATCCCCTACCGCACTTCCTATCTTCTGATTGGGCAGTATCAAAGTTTAGGCGAGTTTACCGGCCTGGTGCCTAATTACCACCCGTAAATAAGCAATCAGAATGAGTCATGACAAGCTCATCAAGTCCAAACAATACAAAATGGAGGTGTGTCATGACCCGAAAGAACACATGCATACAAATAATATCGGTGGCATCCATGTTTATTCTGGCAATGACATTGCATGGAATTGCAGAAATACCGAAACAGGGGCGGGAGTAATTGCCGGGTGCCTCTGTTGAACAGACCGGCCAGACGACAGTCTATGCAACCGGTGACGACGGCGACTGGCGGGCAGGCACTGAATGGGTTGAATCGCCGAGTCTCAGGTTTACTGACAACGGCGATGGCACGGTCACTGGCAATCTCACGGGTCTAATCTGGTTGAAGAACGCCGATTGTTTCGGATACGAAAAATGGTTTAATGCT
>JBFEUB010000285.1:0-3472 GCA_041547605.1 Desulfobacteria bacterium | reverse complement strand
TTGCCATCATCCACCTTGGGCAGCCAGTCGTATCCGAAGTCGTTATCCGGGGTGGCATTTTCACCAAAGAACGATTTTAGCAGGCTCACAGAGTACTTCGGATAGTTTTGCCACCAGTTGGCGCTCAGCGGGTCATTGCTTTTGGGTTTCCACTTCTCATTATAAGCCGCCAATGACACGTTTGACGCCCTCGGCGTCTTGAGATACCCGGGCCAGATGTGCCAGAGCAGGCAGTGGTCTGTGGAGCCTTGAACATTGGACTCGCCACGCAGGGCGTTTACACCGCCGCCGGCCAAGCCAATGTTTCCGAGAAGGAGCTGGATAACGGCCATGGCCCGGATGTTCTGAGTTCCCACGGTGTGCTGGGTCCAGCCCATTGCGTACATGACGGTAGCAGCCTTGCCGGTTGCACCGGTGGCTGCATAGGTCTTATATACCTTCAGGAGGTCGGCTTGAGAGGTGCCTGTGATCTTTGAGACTAGCTTGGTGTTATAGCGCTTGTAATGTTTCTTTAAGAGCTGGAACACACAATGAGAGTGCTTCAAGTTCCGGTCCGTTTTCGGCACCCCGTTTTTGTCCATTTCAAATGCCCATTTTGACTTGTTGTATTTCCGGGCCTCACGGTCATAGCCCGAGAAGAGACCGTTCTTGAATCTGAACTTCTTCCCCACGATAAACGGCGCATTGGTGTAAGCACACACATACTCTTTATTATAGAGCTCGTTGTCCAAAATGTAATTGATCATACCTCCCAAAAAAGCGATGTCCGTCCCCGATCGAAGAGGTGCGTAGATGTCGGCCTTTGCGGAGGTCCTGGTAAATCTTGGATCTACACTGATGAGTTTGGCTCCTTTCTTCATGGCCTCAAACACATATTTGAACGATATGGGATGGTTCTCAGCCGCATTGCTTCCCATTATGAGGATGCAGTCGCTGTTGCCGATGTCTATCCAGTGGTTGGTCATAGCACCGCGTCCGAACGACTCTGCCAGAGCCGCAACCGTGGCGCTGTGTCAGATGCGCGCTTGGTGTTCGATGTAGACCAACCCCATGGCTCTCAAGAGCGCTTGGTAGATCCAGCACTCTTCATTGTCCAGAGCAGCGCTTCCGACTGAAACAATAGCGGTCGTCCGGTTGACTACCTGCCCATTATCATTCTTGTTGACAAAGGTGGCGTCACGGGTCTTTTTCACGCGCCCGGCAATCTCAGTTAGGGCCCAATCCCATGACACGGGCTTCCACTCCTTGGAATACGGCTCGCGATACATAGGCTGAAGCAGCCGATTTTCATTTTCGCCCAGCCCAGACAGTGCTGCGCCTTTGCTGCAAAGAGTCCCCCGGTTGATCACATGGTCCGGATCGCCTTCAATGTTGATGACACGGCCATCACCCTTTTTGCTGGTATGTACAATTGCTCCACAACCTACCGCACAATAGGGGCAAATCGTAGTGCTCTCCTTGGCATACTTAGTTTTGAGCATCTGGGCATGCGATCTGACCGGTGACAGATCAAAGCCCAGACCGCTTACGGCAAGTCCGGCAGCCGTGGCACTGGAGATCCGCATAAATTCTCTGCGTGTTATTTTCATACAGATCCTCATCCTCCTTTCCGAGAAAAAAAGGTTTATATGAAAACCTCAGTTAACTCCTTAAGTTACTAATGATGGCATTGTCATTGGATAGTTAATTGTTGAGGAGTGGTTTTTGGGAAGCTTTACAACAATGTTCATCTTCGTTACCGGGTTGCGAAGCATTGCCGCAAGGCAGAACCCCTGTCATTTAGGGCGGAGAGGCTTCACTCCCCAAAATTTTTGTAGACTAATAATGCCGTCATGTCAAGCGCCAAAGGTGAAAATGCACCAAATGCGGCGTTGATTACGTTCAAAACCTCACGTGCTCATATGTAGAATTTCCATGCAAACACACATAGTCAATGTTTCAAAGCATTCGCGGATGTTACGCATTGTTCTTTCAAAGACATACCAGGCTCTCATGCCCTGCGTTTTTAAGCAGGGGTTTCCCAGGAATTTCTTACACCGGCTATTATTATAATGTTGACATAGACGCCCACGTTAAGTATAGAAATCAAGATTATACGGACTCTTTGCAACCCTTCGAACCAAACCTGAAGCCGTTAGCAATAACGCAAGCTCCCAGACTCCTGAAATGAGGAAAACTGCGTTGACCATCCGCTTGTTCATCGTTTTGGTCGTTGCGACGATTCTCTTTTGTCCAGTCATCTGCTTCTTCCAACCATATCTTTATCCTTGCGCGGTGTTTGCTCAAGAATCGCCTTACTATATTGGGAATAGAAAATGCCGACTTTGTCATTTTGAATACTTCAAGGAATGGGAAAAAGACCCCCATGCCAATGCCTTTACTCGGCTTGGGAGGATGAAGAACAATCCGTACTGTTTGAAATGCCATACAACAGGGTACCGCGAGCTGCAGGGCTTTGTAAGCGAAAAAATTACCCCAGAGCTCAGGGGAGTCCAGTGTGAGGCCTGCCACGGTCCTGGCAGCAGGCATAAAGATAACCCACACGATAAAGGGGCCCTTCCGATTGGAAGAAAGATTGATTATGAAGGGGTCTGCATCAAGTGCCACGACCGCAACTGGACCCCAGAATTCAATTATGAGAAATACCGGAAGCGCATTGAACATAGGATCGCCGTCCCCGGGGGGGAGGCAAAGGTTTCTATCAAATGAAACACGCCAAGGTGGTCACCACCGCCTTTAGTATCTGCATTGCGCTTTCTTTTCTCATCGGCACCCCCCTCCTATTACAAGTCAAAGCCATCTCCAACCACACCCGTGCGATCGAGACCGGAGAACGAATCATAGAATCCGTATTGGAGATGGAATCACAAGAGCAGGCCTATCTCCTTTATCACCACGAGGATGTGTTAGAAGAGGTCAAAGATAGGATAAGCGGATTGCGAAAATTACAGTCCTCCTATGAAAAAGCTGAACTTACGAAGGGGCGAATAGGGAGGGTTGAATTTGCGGTGTGGGAAGAGGCCACGAATCTGTATGAGCGATTGTTTGACCAGTTTGTCCTGTATCGTAAAGCCGTGGAGAAGAACATCGTCGAAATAAGGGATCTGGAAAAAAGCATTCTGGCGGTCATATATTCAAAAATGAATCCAGAGCGAGGCGTCATCGGCTTACAGGAGATTCGTATACATGAAAAGGGGTACTTGCTTTACCGAAACTATCCTGAACCTCCAGATGAACACCCTTTTCAGGATAAGCGCAAGGAAGCAGTTGCCAACTTACTTGTGTGGGCCCATGAGGATAAGAGGATTGAGGAATTGATGCAAAAAGACGATGAGCTGTTTAACGAAATCATTGCTAACTACGAAATGCAGGATAACACCCTTGCTGCACTGAAAAAGGAAAGCGCAAAGATAAGGAATATAGGTCAGACGTTTTTCCAAGAAGGAACCGAGAGGCTTCAGATGATTCATCG
>JBFEUB010000284.1:0-3484 GCA_041547605.1 Desulfobacteria bacterium | reverse complement strand
TCTCTATTGATGACTCGTCCAATCCCGTTTTGTTGGTAGTAATCTGCGGCAAGCCCGAAGACAAGACATGATTCCTCTGGCTTCTTACAGCCTTTGCCCACCATTTTTTGCTCTCTACGACAAATACACGGAGCTACCAAGAATTTCTGCCGGGTTCGGACAAGCTCCTCTACCTTTTCATACGGTAGCACTGCCAGGTCGGCATTAATACTTCGCCTTACCGGTATAGTGCGAAGCTGAGGGGCCTTTTTCCAGGTTTCAACATCAAACAGGCTGGGAAGATACTCGTTCATGTCGTCGATAAGTCCCACATCCAGATCGTTTACGTGGTATTCCCAAATTCCGATGACATACTGAGAGGCCATGTATTTTGATGGTTTGCCTTTTGTCACTATTCTGAAGATGAGCCCCTTTTTCGCCATTTGCTCCAAACGTTCGGAAGCCTTTTCGGTCGTCATTTTGGCCCGTCGGGCAATAACGCGAGGCTCTTCCGGGATCAGGGTCAGATGCAAAGCCAGCGTTGCTTCCTCAGGTGTGAAGAGCCGATGCAGTATGCGCAGTTCCACACCAGTCTGCGTTGGGGGGAAGCCGCCCGGAAGGTTGTCCAAGTGCTGAGATAGTTTCTGGTAGATGTCTTTTTCCATGGAGCCCTCTTCTTCAGTTCAGCTAGTATGGTATTTACTATCATTATTCTCTTTAATAGTCTATTCATGCTCAAGACGGCGCTTCTTGATTGTGGGCTCAGAAACTTGAGGTTATATCGGTGGGGGTTTACACTGGATCAGACGCAATCGTTCAGGCGCAGGGTGATGATAGCAGCTGCAAATAGTGGGTTTTTCGGCGCCTGTTTTTCAGAGATAATATGGCAAACTATTAACATTGATCAATTCGAAGACAATTTCTTGTGATCATGAAATGAGGGCAGTCTGGTCTAAGGCCAGGCCATCTCATTTTTCAACAGGTTCGACGGGAATCAGCACCTCATTGCGACGCAAAAACCATGGCATGAAGGGCGGATTATAACGAGCAAAAATCGGCTCTTCAACAGGCTTAAGACCATGCTCCAAAAGAATAGACATTAACCGTGCCATTTTCTCTTCGTAACGCTTTCGGCTCCAAGTCCCTGAATACCTCAGAGAAGCCATGAGTTGTCCAGGCACCTGCTTGAGCACAATTCTATCATCCATCGGTTCGGGCAGCGTTTCCAGGGAATACTCTGAAGGCATCATGAATGTGATTCGCCAGCGTTGGCCGGCTTTTTGCTGATTGACGGGAGCGGTCATGGCTATTTTCTCAGATTCTTCTGACTGAGATACGGGCCCTGCCATCGATATAGACTGTTTTTTTCTGTTTTCGCCCTTAATGTATGTAGATAGTCGCCTAAACCCTTCGTTCCCCACTTCATCAAAATCCCCGTCTACTAGAGTTTCAGCTACGATTTGAGATGCATACCGCCTCAGCTCAAAATCTTCTGATTTTTCCAAGACATCGTACCTGGCTTTTTCAATGGCTATGACGTCCCTATCACCGACCCCGATGATCAGAAAACAAACAGCCATACATCCCACAATCTTGTAAAAAGATCTGCTCATGTGCACCTTGCATTACGGGTGCGGCTGAGAAGCTTCTCGCTCCACAGCCGCCTCGCACTGAGCCATGAGCCTCGGGTCTACCACCCGTGGCCCGGACACTCCCAGCCCCGATCGCCGAATTCTTTTCGGCACTGCAGGACGTATTTATCATGTTTCTTCCAAAGCTCCGCCTTAAAGTTGGCCACCTCTTCAGAGAGTTTCTCGATCCTCGTCTGGTCCACCTCCGGTTGGGCCCAAAGGGTTTCCAGTTCAATTTGCCTTGTGCCGAGATGCTTTCGTATCTCCATGGTCTCCAACTTAAAGGCAGCAGACATTTTTTCCCACAGCTGCTTTTTTTCGGGCGTCATGTCGTGCCAGCCCCGAGGGCCTTTGCCGCAACCAAATCCGTGACCACACATAGATCCATGTCCATGACCGTGGCCGTGACCATGTCCGTGACCGTGGCCGTGTCCATGACCGTGGCCGTGTTGCCACGAATAGCCGGGATGACGATCACTTTGATTTTCCTGGGTCTCTCCAGCCGAAGAGGGCCCGTCCAAGAACGTTGCCAACAACAGAGCAAAACTTATGATTATAACTTTTCGCATGTTTCAGTCCTCCGTTAAATGTTTGCTTAGAAATGGCCGAAACGAATCGAACAACTGTCCAAAACATAAGGCCTTGCTTGTCCGGTGGCAAGGTTTGAAGGCCATGTTTTTCTGCGGGTTTGATTGGGGAGTCATTCATCGAACCCATGCCCAGTCGTCATGCTATCTGTTTCCTTCATAGTTCCAATGGTCTGCGTTTATTGGGGATCTCTCGGGCCAACAAGGCGGCGGGGCTCAGTCAACCTATGAGAGAACCAGAAGAAGGGGGTAGGCGGAGAATCTTATGACCTTGTTTGGGCTAAGGGAAATCCGGGATGAGGGTCGGTGTCTCATCCTATTTTGCCGTTATAGGTGCGGTGAGACAAAATCTCGCCACAGATCCCAGACTTTTATCTTCGGATAAAGCCTCACGACGCTACGTTTTTAGTTCCTTAGCCATATATATCCGAGGAGCACATAAACAATAACATGAATCCCCAAACGAGACTAAGGAGGCACAGTCCAAGGGTTTTTCTTCGAGGCACTCTACAAATGAATTCAGTCCAATGTCTCTTGCTTTACAGGGAGCTTCAATTCCTTGACAGTAACATGTACAAGCTGGACTACAGTCCTTTAGGAGTTCTTTTATTTTCTCCCTGCGCTCTGTATCCATAGTGAACCCTCCCTTTTGTCAGGCCCCCATGGGCTGGGGGAAACAGAGTAAAAGGGCTATTGGCGATGTTCAGAAAGGGAAAGGCCTCCCTTCGCTGAGGAATTGCAGAACACAAGGTAAGGCGACCTATCCGCTCTAGATTGCCCCTTTTATTTCCCACTAATTTAATAGTGAATAAGCCAAAGTCAACCCTGACATGCAAAATGACAGAAAGGGGTTCTAAGGGAGTGGTACAAGCAAGAAAAAGGAAAGGCCACAAAGTTCTCTTAAGGAGGTAGAAAGCCTAACCGAAAAATGGCATTATCCCACCTTTGATACAAGACCTGCCTGTTATGTTACCTGGGCGGGATAAAGATAACAGAACCGTATTGTAAGACTTTCAAATTGGGCAGGGGCAGAGATAATATGGCATTATCGTAAATCTGGCAAAACTTACGATTAATACCATTAAGCTTGAATCGGGGCTAAATCATCACGTAAAATCCCGTAGCGGTATCAACGCGATCGAAATCCACGAATTCACAGCCAAGGTAATTCCCTTCAGATAGCCTTCGCACAACAGCGGTTCTTTCGACCCGACTTCCTTTTGCATCGCCCAATGTGAACAATACTTGTATCCTATCGCCAACCTTGAGTCTGTGTCCTGTTGGGAC
>JBFEUB010000283.1:0-3512 GCA_041547605.1 Desulfobacteria bacterium | reverse complement strand
GGACAGTGGGCGGTTGAGGTGCCTCAATTTTTTTTCGAACCACGGCAGGCCTCTTAAGTGCTGCAGACTCTTGACGCTCTTTACACCCTCCCGCCACAACGAAGACGAGACTCATACCAAGGAGAAACTTACGAGGAATCGATGGCATAGTCATGTCAGCCTTTTCACCTCCTTCCCGGCGCGTCTCTTATAGTGGTAGCGCGCCTGCTTTTGCGGCTTCCAACCAATCATCAGGGGTTATTCTTTGGGGCGTTTCCGCTGCCTTTCTGGGGTCACGTGGTAAAGATGCGATCCACAGCATGTTGGGGTAGATCACAGCAGCGAAGGATCAGAAATTTCTCGCCAAAACCTTGAAGTGCAACAGCGAGCGCATTGCCTGTAGCTTGCTACAGCGTTAGCGAGCGAATCTAAAAATGGTACCCTTCCTTACAGTCGAATATTCCCTGCAGCTTGCCGCAGGGAGCTTCAATATTTGAAGCCAAGAATTTTTCGAGATTCCTCCTATGTGCAATGTCAAGCCATAGGGATAGTGGTGTTTGAGAAAAACCCAATCAGCCTCCTATTCGTATTTCCCTTTTAGGGACCGCCCGCAAGTAAGATATTCGAGGGGTTTTAATTCATGGTATAGTCCTAGTCATGGTTACCTCGAAAATAGTTCCAAAGGCCAAAGGCATAAATGAGTCCGAGCCCTGGTACCATGAACGAGAAGACGCTTACAGCGAACAAAACCAAAAGCCAAAACGAATCAACGTTCGCAACCAAGCAAAGGATGATCCACACAGAAAGGCCGATGACTCCAAGAAGCTGAAAGCATGGTGAATACTTGGGGAGGTCGTGATCCCCAAGCTCGGTAAAACTTAATTCTTGAGTTTCTTTTGGCGTGGCTTGAGGGCCTGATGTAGAAGACAGTTGCTCTGTTACAAAAGACCTATTTAAAGACAGCCCTTTATCACTTGAAAATGCGCTTTCTCTTCGAGCGTGAGCCTCTCCTGTGGCGAGGTTTTGGATGAACCGCTCCAATTCAGCTTTCTGATGGCGTGTCAGTTTCTTGAATTTCACCCCACATCGCCTCATGTTTTTAAAGCCGACACGGGGTGCTTCCTCAACGGACTCGTAATCGTAAATAGTTTGAAACCGGAGCTGACCCAAATAGAAACTGTTGCCAAAAGACAGGTCCAAATATGACCCGCTTGGCGCTTCCTCGCCTCCAATATAGGTAAACGCCAGTCCACTGATGCTCAGCTCATCGACACGTCCCACGATCGTATCCTTAGGTCCGACTTGTGCATAGAGACCTTTTGGGGCTTGGAACCGCTTATGTCTCCTTCGTTCAACCATACCTTACTTGTTGGTCATGGCAACATGTGAAATTCGACCTCACTTCCGAGAATCTTCAATATCCAAACAATTGAAGCTACAGGTTCGTAGCATAACGGGTTTCGTCCAGGATTGTCCTCCAGTGTTTTTAGTTTTGCGGATTTCCTTTTGCTCATGTCGCTTTTAGTGCCTTTCTGAAAAAAGCACCGAAAAATAAACGCACATCGATTTCTCCCGACCGCTTGGACGTGCGGTCACCAAAAGAAAAGGCAAAGTCATTTGATGCCCTCTGCATTATCAGAGCGTGCCATGCGATTCTTCTGTGTCTGTTTCAACCCTACCGTGTTAGAAACACCACAAGAGAACACACTGCATGGGAGTTGTATTTTACCTCGAGAGCAAGATTAAAAACTACTCCTTGGTTGATTTGCTGTCCTTTCCTGAGATCCGCTTTTCCTGAAGCCGCTCACACGGCATGAGTTTTGCAATATTTTATATTTGGTACCCACCAAATCACAAAGGGAGGTGTTGCCCATGTCACCTGTTCACGTGGTCATACTTGTGGTGATAGGTGTGGGCCTTCTCACTCTTGGTTTCCTTATGAAACCATCTGAGGACGACTGAGTACGACCGGAACTAAGGCCCATATATCCCCCACAGATCCTTCCAAGTTCTCGGCGCCTTGGTAGTGCATTGTCACTTCAACGGTTGTCATTGTCAATGGACCTTCTTGGCCATCCGATTATGGTCTCAGGCACGGTATCCCGGCTGTCTAGCAGTTTGCATGCTTACTTAAACAGTTCGCCATTTTTTCTTCATCGGGTTCCTCCACTGATTCAGGATTGTGATGCCATTTTTGTGCACGTCCAAGGGAACGTTTATCCGCAACCATTCCCCATAGTGCTTAAACTTGAAGCCTCATCTTTAATATCTTCAGCCCCTTATTGACCAGGCAAGTTTTTCAAAGATTTCTAACTCAAATGATAAGATTCGTCAAACTTTCGGGGGTGATTGTACAAAACCAAGCGTGTTTGACTCGACAATATAGCTTGGAATCGCTGTTTGAAGCCGAGGCGGGTCACTCATTCTGGGGCCGTATTTTAGGGGACGCAGTTAGAGATCGTAAGTTTTTCGGCCTCCGATTGTGAAACCTTGTATGGCATTTAGCTTGGACCTGCGCTGATGGATGATAAATAGCGGATACAGTAAGCGAAGACCTCCACAAGGGAATCACCCGTGGACATGGGACAGGCAGTGCCATGTTTCACCCTGCCTGCGGTCTTTGAGAACTGAATGTGGTTTTATTTTTTGAACTTCCTCCCGAACCCCGCAAGACCCACCAGGCCACAGCCGAGCAGGAGCATGATTGCGTATTCGGGCTGGTGCCGACTGATCAAAAAATTCCAAGTTTGAGCAGTCCAGTTTGACAGATCAGCAAGAGCAGCTTGCACTGAAAAGCCCGATCCAAAGAAGAATATTCCTGTAAATAAAAACATCCAGAGAGTCTTTTTCACTATTAAACCCCATTTATCCGTTAAAAAAGTTTAAGATCTCGCTTCTTCGCCCGAATAACAACCATTAGATTGTGTGTCAAGGGGAAAAGAATCCCCACATATAGTGGTTCTCTTCTTTAACAATCGAATGCCGAATGGGCTCATAAACTCAGTCCTCACCTGCAGTCCAGGACGAAAAAATTGCAATGGCATTCCTGTTGGTGATTCAGTACTCCAAATTGCATGGCATGCTGTCTCATCGGCCATGAAGAAAAAGGGGGTTTGTTAACCGGCTCACAATCCGAAAGGGTTTCAAGCGGCACTTTTTACCAATGGGAAGATGTGTCCGCTACCAATATGTCTAATTCAAACGATTGGTTTGGTGGCCCCACATCGTTAGTATAACGAGACTCAAGCCCGTTCATGCTTTTGTTCTCAATCTGACCCACTTTGAGATGATCCTATCTGAGCGCAACCAATGCATCTTTTCGAACCTTCAGGTGCGTGAATTTGATTTAGATGTTCGCCACTCACCCCAGGTTCCTGCATCTTGTGACCACCTGCTCGGAACGCTTTGGCAGAAGCAGATGCTGAATCGCCCCCAAAGCTTAATCATCGCCCGAGACAGAAGATTTCAACAAAATCGTAAGAGCTTCTTGCCCTTTTCCAGCAACTTCCATGGGGGAGTTGTTCGCACCTTCC
>JBFEUB010000282.1:0-3535 GCA_041547605.1 Desulfobacteria bacterium | reverse complement strand
TTTGGAAATGTAAAAAATAAAGAACAAATACTCGGTGACCTTGTCCTAGAAACCTCCGAAGTCTGTAAGGAGCTTTCCGCTATATGGTCCAAAGACAAATTCGACCCTTATCGTTTCTATATTCACGCAGCCGACAAGCATGAGCCAGACAATATCTTGAAGGCCCTGAAAAAACTGTTGGAGCAGGGCCAGCAAGTGGAACAGCCTTATGACTTTGTTAGGAAACTACTTTCTGAACTTGAAAGCGGAAGCTCTTCGTTCATGCGCGAGACCTTGAAGGCCTCATCCGGGCGAATGAGATGACCATGACGTAACCGGAAGGGGTCAGACTGCCTGTCCAGTTACTAAACTTTTTAGCAAAATTTAGGGGGAATTTAGAAAGTGCCAAAGGGAAAAATCGACAAAGTTAAGCTGAGTCAAATGCTTAGGTCCGGAAAGTCAGTTAAGCAGTGTGCTAAATTTTTTAGCGTAACTCCGGGGGCAATCAGCCAGGTGAAGAAGGAGCTCAACATCAACGTGGTTAAGAGCGTCGCCCTGGAGAACGCCCACCGGGTTGTTGATAAGAACCTGAAAACTGTCGATCAGCTTCAGAGGGTCAATCAGGTCGCTAACCAACTCCTTGACGAACTAACCGGAGAGGATCAGGTCATTGACCGCATGGTAAAGGCTGTTGAAGGGTCTCTGGTCTACGAGGGAGACCCTGCAAAGCAGAAGGATTACGTTAGGCGGATTATTCTTCGGGTGAACCAGGACAAGAATACGGCCCTAAAAGCCTGTGCTGAGATCCGGGGCCAGCTGAAGCTCCAACTGGAGATCTTTCAAGCCCTTTACGACATGAAGGCTGTTCAGGAGTTCCAGGAAGAGGTCCTGACGGCCATAGGAGAGGCATCACCAGATGTTAGAAACCAAATCATTGGTAAGCTCAATCAAAGGCGAGCTATACGATCAGCTGTTAAGCTCGATTGAGCAGCAGTTTGACCAGGACAAGGGTCCATCCATGCCTTTGTGGGAGTGGTGCGAGCAAACCCCTGTCATCTTGGACGGCAAGCCTTTCACGTTTGAGCGGCATGAATACTTGAAAGAGCCATACCAGGACGATCATCCCCACATCGTGGAGGAAAAGGCTGCCCAGATGGGGCTAACCTCTAAGGCCATGCTAAAAGTCGCTTACGGGGCGAGATACGGCGGTTACAGGGGCATACTGTACCTCTTTCCCAGCCGCACAGACACCCTGGACTTTTCCAAAAGCCGTATCTCCCCGCTCATTGAGGACAACCCGGAAACCATTGGGGCCTGGATAAGGGACACGGACGCTGCGGGTATTAAGCGCATCTGGAACAGCTTTCTCTATCTCCGGGGTATGCAATCACGGGTAGGGCTAAAGTCGATTCCGGTGGACTTCATTGTGTTTGACGAGCTGGACGAGGCTCCGCAAAATGCGCTTGACATGGCCATGGAGCGCATGGCCCACAGCGAGTTCAAAAAGGTGCTGAAGCTCAGCAACCCAACGCTTCCCGACTATGGCATTGATAAAGCCTTCCAGGAGACAGACCAGCGCTATTGGCTTCTAAAATGCCCGGCTTGTAATAGCTATAATTGCTTAGAGGACACGTTTCCTGATTGTTTGATAGAAACCAAGGGCAAAGTCATTAGGGCCTGTCAGAAGTGCTCTCAGGCGCTCAATCCGTCCCTTGGCGAGTGGGTGGCCAAGAAGCCACGAGTGACCGATAAGCGCGGATACCACTATTCACAGCTATTCAGCCACTTCGTTGATCCCGGAGATATTCTTCACCAATTCAGGACCACGAACAACCTCACCGATTTCTATAATCTGAAGATTGGCATTGCATACGTCGAGGCCGAGAATCGGCTAAGCGTTCAAGAGGTGCTGGCTCTATGTGGCACAGAGGGCATTCTCACCCAGGACCCGGGCCCGTGTTACATGGGGGTTGATCAAGGAAAGGACCTTCATGTGGTCATTGGGAAAAGAGCCCCCCAGAAGGCGGGTAGGCTCATTCACCTTGGGGTTTACAAGGACTGGGAGGAGCTTGACCGGCTAATGGGGAATTTCAATGTCTCCAGGTGTGTGGTGGACGCCTTACCAGAAACCAGGAACGCCAGGGCTTTTGCTGAGCGGCATAAAGGGAAGGTGTTTTTGTCCTTTTACCAGGAACACCGGAAAGGCTCTTATGCATGGAACGAAAAGGAACTGATTGTTCAGGGCAACCGCACAGAAAGCCTGGATGCAAGCCACAAGGAGATAATGGATCAAGACCTTATACTTCCCAAAGAGTGTGAGTGTGTCCGGGAGTTCGCTCAGCATCTTCACAACGTGGCCAAGAAGCTAGAGGAAGATGAGGAGACCGGGTCTAAGCGTTACGTCTATGTGAAATTAGGACCTGACCATTTTCGCCATGCGTTCAACTACGAGGCAATGGCCAGGCAAAGTTCCCCGGAACTGTTGTTTCCAAACCTTTAGATGATAGGAGCAACCAAAATGGAAGACTACGATCTGATCAAATGCGAAAGAAGGCCGAATGGAATAGTCATTCACCACGTAGCCTCTAAGGACGGTGAGACCCGAATAGTGAAATACTCGGACGTGCGGGCAGGGCTTAGCTGGCCCCAAGCCTCCGCTCCGGCCTACTACTGCATGTTGGGTGAGGAGTTTCTTACCGAGGAAGAGGGCATACAGAAGCAAAAAGGGGGACTGAGGTGGTTCGCCGAATATGAATTTCCCGGCCTTTCTCTTAACGACTTCTTTGCAAAGCTCACCGATGATTGCGTTCAATTTGGCTGTCATAAAATTTACACCGATATGGGAGAGAACTGCAGGGACTTCGTCATAGAATTCGGTGATTATGTCCGTGAGAAGAGTATCCGGCAAGGTGATTTAGACCCTGCTCCATTTGTTGATAATTTCTTCCTAGGCGTGTCGATCATTGAAGATTGGACAAGAACAAAAAGGTTAGAGCTTCCGCAAGATACTATTGTCTATGAGCAACTCAAAAGAATCACCAAGCCAGACCTTGAGGAGTCACCCGAACTGATCTTTTACGCTGTTAACGCGCTATGTTTTGTAGTCGCAGCTTTTCATAAGTATCGCCCATATCATTCCCCGAAGCGCCGGCCCAGAATGGACTTGGGGCCGCATGGATGGATGGTGGCGTAGCATTGAAGGAGAATCGTTATGACAGAGTGCCTATGGTGCAACAGGCCAGAACCCTGTCAGCATTATGATCCACCTGAAGGCGTGGACTTCATTTGTTCCCGGTGTACTCAGCTACTTCTGGGTTGTAGTCAGGAAAAGCTCAAGGAATTACAGGTGCGATGCGAAGCAAAAGAGCTTCAGGGGAAACTGGAGGCTTTAAACTCATTCATAAGGAGAGGCGATGAACCAAAACTATCAGCCCTTAGCAGGCGTGCTCACGGAAAAAGAGGTGTGCGAGTTTCTCGGTATCACAAAAGAGCAGCTTGATACGCTAAGATATAACGGCCTGCCCTTTATTAAACTGAACCAAAGGCGACGGCTTTT
>JBFEUB010000281.1:0-3550 GCA_041547605.1 Desulfobacteria bacterium | reverse complement strand
TTGAATGTGACTGGCGTTTTAAATTGCAAGCTGTCTGAGGGCTCCGCCCGAGTTGTTGCGCTCCGGTTGCGCCTGACGGCTTGAACAGAACCACTGCGTGCGCGATTTAGCCAGGAGAATTCAAAAATCCTAAAATTGCACCCCCACAAGTGAGCCAAATAGTATTTTCAATTGTCATCTATTCTTATCGGAACGTTATTCTGACAACCGCTATAATGCGCCTTGAAGTTTCAGCTCTTGACTGTCCTAGTGGATCTGCAGCATGCTCTGCGTTATTTGCTTTGCGCCATGCGCCATGCCCCTTTTGCCTTCTACCTTACGCCTTCCCTGATCCAGTTCTCAAGGTGCATCAGATTGACCTGATTCGAGGGATAATCTGCCTGAAAAAATCCCGGGACCATACGCCCAGAGCACGCTGGTCCACAATGAAGGGGGCGACTTCCCGGCGCACTTGTTCCACATTGAGGTCATCTACGGCTTGCCGCAAGAGTTGCTTGAGTCTGGCGGTAGTCAACGGTTCGTCATCCCGGTAATCTCCGGACTGACGCATCCTGGATTCGAGGTGGCTGATCCGAACCTCGGGATACCTGCCCACGTACCATACCAGGTCGTACCAGTCACGTCCCTTCACGCGCGTCTTCCACTTGCGGCAAAGGATCGCGTGGAGCTTCCCGGCGAAAAGGTCTGGCAAGCTATAGACGCGAACGGAAAAGGGAATGGGCTGTAGAACGAACTGAGTTTCCGTTTCGAACCCGCCTGGCGGGTCAGTGTCCACTTCGAGCCTGATCTTGAGACTCTTCGCGGGATGCAGATCGCGGAGCAACTCCTGGGCGGCTTCAATCACAATCAACTGCCTGTATGTGTTTGTCTTCAAAAACGCCGATTCAATCGTTCTTATGGGCGTCTTCCGGCGGCTTTCAAACTCCACGTGGAACCCGAAGCTGCTGATTTCTCGCAGCATAGCATCCCCATAGGCCTTCAGCGAGAACCACTTATCGGGCTTGAGCAGCGAGAAGTCCAAGTCCTCGGAGTATCGATCCAATCCGTGCAAGACCCGAAGCGCGGTACCGCCATAGAACGCAGCATGCTCGAAGAACTTGGAACGCCAGAGTCCGAGCAGAGCCACATCCTGCAGTATTTCCCTGAGGGCGTTGACATAGTCGTCGCGGCTCCGGCATTCGTAGCGGTCCAGCATACTGCGGATTGCGTCATGCATTAAGAGCCTCCTCCAAGCGCTTCAAGTACCGAACCAGGTTGTTGATCTTGGCTGAATCATATGCCGTGGCAATGGCCTGCAATCGGGAGTAATCAAACCTGCTGAGGGCTTCCCGGTCGATGCGAAGATCGTCGTACAGATATGCATCATAGTCGGATAAACGGAGTCCGCTGAACCGCTTGTCAGTCCAGACCTTGTCCGCCAACGCCTTTTCGGGGGAGGCCACCAGGAAAGGCCCCTTGTCGGCCGTTTCGAGGATGGCGCCTACGGCGTAGCGGGGGCCTTTTAGCATGCGGTAAGAAAAGGTACCGAAGGGCGTGTCGAAATCACGCGAACGGCGAGTGGTCACCGAGGTGACAGTCTCCACCCGCTCCGGGATCAGACCGTGATGGCTCAGGGCATACTCAAGGCTGACATACGACGGCCCATAGATCAGGTTGGCCAGATATTCGCGGCAGAGCGGTTCCTTGCGAAATGCCTCACCGAAACAGTACAGCCCCTTCTTGAGCCTCACGATCGTCCCGCTGGCCAGCAGTCTGGTAATTCTGTCCCGGGGCTTGCGGTATCCTGCTAAGGCGTCCAGCAGGACCTGGTAGTCAAATACCTCGCCGCCAACGTTCCGCCGCATCTGCGCAATGGCGTTCAACGGATTTCACCTCGATTGAAATCATAGTATGTCCATGAAACGTGGACATAATATACAATAAATTGGCAATGGTCAAGCATTTACGTACTTATTTGAGAGCTACTTATCTTTTTGCCTTCTACTTTCTGCCTCTTGCCGTGAGCCTGTCGAACGGTCCGCCTTCCGCCTCTTGCCTTGAACGAATATCCAAATGTCATGGACGTTATATAATAATAGAACTAGTGTTTACACCCCCAAGGATAGCAAAAAGAAAATTTATTAGGTTTGTTAAATACCCCGCCAGCTTGCGGCGGCGAGCCTCATTTTAAGGATTTATCTCTTTGTGCACGCTTCTTGCATGAACCCATAGCCAGTTGTTTTTCATAAAAGCTCCAAACTCGTTAACGGCAAACCACTTGAAAGAGTGGGACGCAAAGCCGCTGGCCTAAGTCCTGAAGCATCAGGATACGGCAGCAGGGCTGCCGGGTAGATACAGCACCTTTCTTGGCTGCGTCTTTCTCGGCGAACATCGCAGGTCAATTAAGGTGCTGTTATGATTACATTAAAGCGCTGGTTTTTTGAGCCTTCCAGAGCCCTTTTTTCGTTTCTTCTCTCACCCACTCTTCTCTTGATTCTTTTGATGTCTGCAGTATTCCTTGCCCCCACCAATGTTGCGCATGCCCTCGATCTCTCCTTCGCATGGGATGCAAACACGGAGCCTGACCTCGCTGGTTATAGGTTCTTTTACAGGGAGGAGGGTCAAAATTATGACTATGACAATCCGGCCTGGGAAGGAACTGAAACCACTTGCACCATCCATGGGCTTGATGACAACACCACATACTATTTCGTTGTAAGGGCATATAATGTCTACGGCTATGATAGCGAAAATTCTAATGAGGTGTTTTATGAACCGGAAATTATAGAAGATCGTGATGGGGACGGTATTCCGGACTACCAGGATGCCTTTCCCGACGATCCGGATGAATGGGTCGACTCGGATGAAGACGGCGTCGGAGACAATTCCGATGAGGACGATGATAACGACGGCATGCCAGATGTCTGGGAGGTTCAGTTCGGCCTAAGTCCTTTTGAAGATGACGCCAGTTACGATCCGGATGAAGATCTTTTCACTAACCTTCAAGAATACCTGGGAGGCACCGACCCAAATGACCCCGGCTCGGCACCGCCGAATCATGCCCCAACGGCTCCAAGTCTCAATTACCCCGCCAATGATGGTGAAACAACCTCTCAGGCACCGTTGCTGTCGGTAAACAACGCATCAGACCTTGACGTTCACAGTCTGACCTACACCTTCGAGGTTTACTCCGATCCGGCGTTGACATCCCCGGTGACCTCGGTGTCTGAAGTGCAAGAGGGCCAAAATACAACAGCATGGCAGGTGGACGTCATGCTGGACGACAACCGTTTTTACTACTGGCGGGCTAAAGCCTATGATGGAATCCATTACAGTGAATGGATGGATACGGCTCAGTTCTTTGTGAATACATTCAATGAAGAGCCTTCTGTTCCCACCATAAGCACACCACCGGATGACTCTGAGGTGACAACGCTGCAGCCGATCCTGGAAATCAACAATGCCAATGATGTCGATCTTGACCCACTCACTTATGAATTTGAGGTGTACTCTGATCACACTATGAGCGCACTCGAAACCTCGAAAATAGGCATTTTGGAAGGAACCACAG
>JBFEUB010000280.1:0-3565 GCA_041547605.1 Desulfobacteria bacterium | reverse complement strand
CGAGATGGTCATTGTCCCATGCCACAATTGTTTTGACCAACTGAAAGATCTCAACAAGGAATACGATCTAGGCGTAGAAGTCGTTCACTTCAAGACAGTGATGCCCCACATGATGGATCTCCCTGAGCACATGAAGCCCAAAGAAGAGCCTGGAGAAGCTGCTTAGCTTAATTGGGATGAGGATCTCACGTAGCAGGTGTGATAATCTATGAAAAATTGACGCAAGCTGTTCACGACAAAAGCCCTGTCACGTGTGGGGAGGGTCATCCTAAGACCTTTAGTAAGTAGTCTTAAGAAAAGGGGAGAGGCTGTAGAATATTTGAATATGGTCTCTTCCTTTTTTTTTCTCACAAACAAAAGCCCCTCAAAAATTTCAACGTTTTGAGGGGCTTTTGCAAAGGCAGACACAAAAAAATAACTTAGGCCGAAGGCCAGCCGGTCGACATGATTTTCTTCTCGCTAGAATTCAAGATCAGACACTCGGTCTTCGGCATATTTTCGATGAATCGCTTTCCCGCATCAGGTTCCAAAACGAAGACGGCTGTGGAGAGTGCATCTGCATCCATCACATTTGAGGCCGATACGGTCACACTCGTGCTTTGCAGCGGCGAGCGGCCCGTTTTCGGGTTTACAATGTGATGGTATAGCTTCTCTTGGTCAAAATAGACTTCATAGTTTCCGGAAGTGGCAATAGCGCCGTTCACCATGGTTACGGTATCAACATAGGGACCGTCTTTATCAGGATTCTGGACTGCCACCTTCCACGGGGTTTTGCTCTGTTTGCCGCCGATGGCCCGAATATCGCCGCCAGCATTAATCAGGGCATGTTTGATTCCCTCGCGCTCGAGAGTCTTGGCGCCACAATCGATGATGTACCCCTTGGCGATCCCGTCCAGGGTAATGCCCATCCCCTCTTTGGTGAATCGTATGGTGCGGCCGTCAAACCGGACTGCGCTGCCATCCACCAGATCCAGGACCTTTGCCACCTTGGCCTCAGATGGCGGACTTTTGTGGGCCTCAAAATGCTCCTTGTAGAGGTCCACCAGAGGCTTTACGGTAATGTCAAAGGCACCGTTGCTTGCTTTGTGGAAATGGAGAGAGCGGGCAATGACTTCAGACACCTCAGGTGGAATATCCGAGAGATAGCCTTCCTTGTTCAGGGTCCCAATAGCAGAAGCCGGCTGATAACGGTTCAGTAGTCTGCTCACGCGATCCATTTCCTCAAAGGCTCTGCCGATCGCGTCATCGGCCTCGGTTCTTGAAGGATGCATCGCGGTAATGGCCGCGAAGGTCCCCATAGAGAGCCTCGCCCTTGTGACTTTGTGTAATTTTCTGTTAAATGCGACGCTCTCTGAAACGGGCATCAAGCCACTACAAGCAAATCCAACACCCAGTATGCCAGAGTATTTCAGAAAGGTTCTACGATCGATGGTTAGGTTTCCCTGCTGTTGAGACATGGCACTCTCCTCCACTTGTTGTTAAGCCGCTGCTTGCTTAAGTTGTTTATAGGTTTCTTCAATACTTAACGGTTGCAGGCAATGCACTTTCTTACAAGCTGCTATGCAGACTTCCTTGCACTCTGGTCCGAACTCCATACACTTTTCCTGGTCGATGGTTACAACTCCACGCACCTCGGAAATCGCATCGGCAGGGCACTTTTTGATGCAGGCCTTGTCATGAATACACCCGACTTTGCAAATAGATTTGGTGACCTTGGCGCTGTCCCCGGTGCTGCATCTGATGATGACTCTGTTGTTCTTGGGGACCAGCTTGATAATTCCTTTGGGGCACGCGCTGACGCAGGTCCCGCAGGCCACGCACTCGTCCGGATCGACCACGGGAAAGTCGTTCACCATGGTGATTGCGTCAAACGGACACACGCTGGCACACTCGCCGAAACCGACACAGCCGTACTGGCAAGCCGACGGACCTGCAAAGGCTAGATGTGCACCTGAGCAGGTGCCGTAGCCGATGTAGTTATACTTCTTGTGCACGTCTCCCTGCACCCTGGAACAGCGCACAACAGCAACCATTTCTTCCACGGCCCCTGCTCCCTTTCCCGTAATCTCGGCCACGGCATCGGCAACATCCTTCTTGCCGGGGAAGCAAAGATTTGGTGGAACATCAGGGTCGTGGACCACTGCTTCTGCGTATGCTTCACACCCGGGGAAGCTGCAACCACCTCATTGGGCACCGGCGAGGGTATGCAACACCGCTTCCACTTTGGGATCGGGCTCCACATGGAATTTCTGGGCGGCTATGGCAAGCCCGATTCCGAAAAAGAGCCCGATGCATCCGAGGGTTGCAACGCCACCAAGGGCTAACTTCACTAATGCTGGATCCATATCTCTTCCTTCCTTCTTAAATATAATGCTACTTCATAACAGACATAGCTCGTCTGTCAAATACTATATCTATGCTAGTAGATGGACAATCCTGAAAAGCCCAAAAAGGCCAGGGCAAAAAGCCCGGCTGTGACAAAGGCGATGGGCAGCCCCTTGAAGCTCGGCGGCACCTTGGCCAGTTCCAACTTTTCCCGCACACATGCCATTAAGAAGAGTGCAATCAGAAACCCTATCCCTGCCCCAAGGGCCAGGGAAAAACTTTCCCATCCGGTATATTCGTTGTCTGCCAAGATCAAGGGCACGGCGATAGCGATACAGTTAGCGATCACTAGAACGAGGTAGACGCCGAATGCCTTAAACAGTGCGGGATTTACCTTTCTTAAGATGGTATCCACCCCCTGCACAGAGAGAGAGACCAAGCCGATAAAAACAACGATATTTAGGAACGTCAACTGATACGGTTTGAGCACAAACTGATACAGTGCCCACGCCATCGTGGCCGCGAAGGCGATAACGATGGTAAAGACCACGCCCATTCCGATGGCGGTTGACCTCTTCTGGGAACAGCCGAAAAACACACAAAGCCCCAAATATTTGGTGAAGACAAAGTTCTTGATCAACGCAGCCCCGAGGAAAATGGTCATGAGCACACCGAAATAGAGCTTTTTGATCGTCAACACGGCTGCACCTAAATCCTGCCCTTCTGACATGATGTTTGAGGTGCTTAAAATATGTGCCTCCCCCGTGTTCAAAGGAGCTGCAAAGATAAGCGTGAGTTTCGTCTTGTCTGAGCTCAGCACGGCTTCCTTAATTGTCAGCACGATGTCAGGATCAGGTTTTTCGTAGGCACTGAAATTGGCAATATTCTTTGCCCAAGCCTCGTCCACAGGCCCTGCAAAGGTGAGAACCATTTTATCCGTGTCTTTGAACTCGGTCTTTTTCACGAACTTGTGACCTGTCTCACATCCTGTCAGAAAAAGTGCTGCAACAACGAGCACGCCCACCAGCAGATGATATGATCTTATGCTTTTCATAAGTGCTTAAACCTCTTTCCTGCGATTATACCACACCTCTATCCTGTTGAAGAAACCCATCATAAGGCCAACAGTGATGAAACCTGCGCAGGGCAGGACGAAATAAAGAAGCGGCCCGAAGCCGAGGATATCAATCCCCAGGAGTTTGCCCTGTCCCAACAGTTCCCGCACGAAGCCAAGGGTCAT
>JBFEUB010000279.1:0-3580 GCA_041547605.1 Desulfobacteria bacterium | reverse complement strand
TTTAAAATTGCAAGCTGTCTGAGGGCTCCGCCCGAGTTGTTGCGCTCCGGTTGCGCCTGACGGCTTGAACAGAACCACTGCGTGCGCGATTTAGCCAGGAGAATTGAAGCTCCCTGCAGCAAGCTGCAGGGAGCTTCAATTATTAACTTGCCCTATCCGAGATGAACTCCGGTCCCTGTGAAACAACAGCATACAAAGTGAGAGGCTTGCCATCCTTCGGTGCCCATGTCTTGTCCGCCGGAAAAACTCAAAGGACCACAGCAAAATCGGAACTTGAAATATGACAGGGCTTCGTGTATTCGATTGGGTATCTCCTCTCTTAAGGGTTGGGTCAATTGGGTACGGTTATTCTTAGTGCATACCAACAGCCAAACTGTGAGGGATATACCAATTTCCACAATTTCATTGCGCTATTGTTGGATGTACCTGGAACTAAGACCTTTCAAAAGCGCTTCCCGCTGCAGCGGTATTGAAGCTCCCTGCAGTCCTGACAAGTCGGGACAGGGAATGCGCTCTGTTGCAGTTCAAGTTCAAGGAATGCGAAAATTTTGTACTGGCATTTCACTACGTACAAGCGTATTAATATATTAAGTATTTTGAGAGTCAAATCTGGGCTAAACGTGGGCACTTTCGTGCTGCTCCGGCGCTTATTGGGCAAAAGAGAGTGTTTTTCAAAGGTCTCGTAATATAGTGGCGCCAACTTTTCTGTACAGGTTGGGTTACGGTACTTTTTTCCGTTGCCACTTGGAGAGCGATCAAAAATAGAGACGCAAACTTTTTATATCCGGTCGCTGACAGTTCAAAATGTCATCATGGGCCTTATCGCGGCAATCATTGTGGGGCTCCTGTTCCGGTCCATCTGGAAACAGAAGCATCACCATGCGATCGCTGCGGTCATTTGGGGGCTGATTGCCTTGTGGTTCTTCAATAGCCCTTTCTGGGGGTTTAGTGCGGTAACGGTAAGTCCGGAGGGGCTGAAATTACACTATGGCTTCTTGTCCGTGTTCAGGAACACGGCTTTGCCGATGGATACGCACTGGAAAATCCGTACCTACCTGGGTGGTATTAGGAAGTTCAAAAAACTCTACTTTTTTGAACTGGCCAACCATCAGAGCCTCAAGGTGCGAGGGCAGGACAAGCTTGAAATCTTGGAGGCACTTGGGATGGGCATTGATAGCATAAACGGGAGACCCATGGGCCGTGTAGAAGAGCGCCCCGTGAACATGTAATCAGACTGATAGGCATGCGATCTAAAAAAGCCATATTCAGGATCTTCCATTTTTTGGGAGCAAGGGCTTGATACCAACATGAGACGGCGTTTTCACCCGCTCAGAGCATGAGGTTAGGAAGTACTACAAGCTTTTATAAAGCGTGACAGAAACGCCACCCTGCTTATTATATCCTTTAACACAGACGAGGGACCATATCGATGGAAAGACTCTTACTCATTGATGACGAACTCCCCATTTTGGATATATTAGAGACTTCCCTTTCCAGCGAAGGATACGATGTGGTGACTGCTGAAAGCGGTAAAGAGGGGCTAAGAATCTTCGAGGAAGAGGGCATCAAGCTTATACTAACGGACATCAAGATGCCAGGGATGGACGGAATAGAGGTGCTCAGAAGCATAAAATCCAAGGATAAAGAAGCCGAGGTGATCGTTCTCACCGGACATGGAGACATGGACTCAGCGATAGCCGCGCTTCATCATGGAGCTTCGGATTTTCTGACCAAGCCCATACGAGATGAGGTGCTGCTGCTTGCCCTCGAAAGGGCCAAAAAGAAGCTATCTATCAGCGAGCAATTGAGGAGTTATACCGAAGATTTGGAACAGAAAGTCGAAGACTATAAGCGGGAGTTAAGAGAGGCCCAGGAGGAACTGATAAGAAATGAACGCCTTGCGACCATCGGAGAGACAGTGGCAGGGTTGGCCCATTATATCAAAACCGTTATGACCGCGCTGCTTGGCGGCGTGCACATGGTTGAGCGAGGGATGCCCGGGGATGCACCGAAAATGTTCAAGGACGGCTGGTCCATGGTTAAGCGCAGTATTCAGAAGATTTCAGACCTTTCTCTCAACCTTTTGAAATATTCCAAAGAGAGGACACCTGAACGAGGCGTATGCAGACCCAACGAAATAGCGGCAGAGGTTGTGGAACTTTTCAAGGATAAGGCCGAGGAGCACAATGTCAAGCTGGGGACGATCCTTGATCCTGATCTGACAGAAGCCTACTTGGACCAGGATGGCATTCACGGCGTGCTGGTGAACCTGGTCTCTAACGGCATCGACGCTTGCATCTATGATACAGATACTTCGAAAAGCTGGAGTGTCATAGTAAAGACCAGGCTAGAAAGTGATATTGACTCAGGTGAAACTGTGGTCTTTGAAGTAACCGATAATGGATGTGGGATGACCGATGAAGTCAAGCAGAAACTCTTTTCCAGATTCTTCAGTACCAAGGCAGGGCGGGGCACGGGGCTCGGCCTACTAATCACGCAAAAGATCATTCATGAACATGGCGGAACGATTTCTGTGGAGTCAAATGCGGGGCGGGGAACCGCATTTTCGGTTAGACTGCATCGGAATATGCCCAACGCTTCTCCATGAGCTGAGCCTCCGAGCGGAAGCATGCCTTGAGAATTGACATGGAAAAGGTTCTATGTAACGAGAATGCTTGCAAACACATTGAGAGTTGGGTTCATATGGGACTGTGTAGACCCGAGGCCATCTCTTCTCCATCGTGTATGCACCTCTCGGGTTACAGACGCAATAACCCGCAAAGGAATCTGACAGCAATGTTTAGGGGGAAAGGGTCGCAAGGTATACCTGTGCATCTTTACGTCTTCAAGGATTGACCGTTTCGGTCGGTATGGCTACGCCACAACGCTGCCACCATTGCTCCTCAATAAAGCAAGTTCTTCTGAGTTTTTTCGTGTAGCAACAAAGAACAGCATTGATTGGTGTGGGAGACGCTTCGCATACGAAAAACCTTCCTTTAAAACGCGTAAAGAACCGTCACACGTTACCCCCTTTGATTGCTCCCGAAGCCTTTGTTACAGTTGATAAACATACGATAGGCTGAACTGCAACAGAGCGCATTGCCTGTCCCGACTTGTCGGGACTGCAGGGAGCTTCAATTAGTTCAAGTGTGTCAATATGTTGCAAAGACCCATCAGTTCTGTTTGGGATACAGCTATCTATAGTTGGGGCCACGGTCAAACGCACAGCGCCAGATCTCGGTGAGTCGGCATTGTGGTGAGTGGCATCGGGCGACATCGAAGATTCAGGTTGGAAATATCAACCGTGGCCTGGATGCGCCTCTCATTGTGATGCCGTTATGATAGCAGTAACATGGTACGTGCCTCAGCTTTTCATTTTCCGACCCTCAGAACCGTTTACTGCGGGACTGTGACCTCGATTTCTGATAATATAAAATGATATATAGCGGTTGTCAGAATAACGTTCCGATCAGAATAGATGACAATTGAAAATACTATTTGGCTCACTTGTGGGTGTGCAATTTTAGGATTTTTGAACTGCAACAGCGAGCGCATTCCCTGTAGCTTGCTACAGGGTCAG
>JBFEUB010000278.1:0-3591 GCA_041547605.1 Desulfobacteria bacterium | reverse complement strand
TGACGCCATAACAAAACAACCCATCGTCAAGCTCTCCCGGGGCCAAGACATATTTGGATCAGCCATTGAGAATAATCCGCAGTGGAGGCTCACCTTCATGGCCACCCTGTGCCCGCAGTGCGGGTGGAATCTGGACGGCGAAAGGGACAGCGTGGTTTTGACTTGCAGCAACTGCCATACAGCCTGGGAAGCCTCGGAAGGAAAATTTGTCAGAGTGAGCCTTGCGTTTGTTCCGGGACAGGGCCAAAAGGCCGTGTACTTGCCCTTTTGGAGAATTACCGCCAGAGCAGAGGGGATAGAAATAAATTCGTTTGCTGATTTCATCCGGGTGACCAACCAGCCCAGGGTGGCCCAAGAAGCGTGGGAAAACCAGGATATGAGTTACTGGTGCCCCGCCTTTAAAATTAGGCCCAGGATCTTTTTACGCCTGCTAAGCCAGCTGACAGTCTCCCAGAAAGACTTCAAGACGGAACAGACAATTCCCAAGCACAACCTCTACCCCGTGACCATGCCCCAAAGTGAGGCCGCTCAAAGCATGAAGCTAACCCTGGCCAACTCGGCCATGACGAAAAGGAACACCTTCCCTCTGCTTTCGCAACTCAACTTTGTTATAAAGGCTGCGACGCTTATCTACCTTCCTTTTAAGGACATGGGCCATGATATGGTCCAACAGCACATGCGTGTTAGCATCAACAAGAAGGCTTTGGAGTATGGCCGCTATTTATAAGGTATCGTGTTTGGGACTTTTCATGTCGGGAGGAGAAAAAGCGGGCGTCCGTTCAAAGTGTTAGCAAAAGGAAAGTATCGCTACCAGTAATGCTTTTTGTGCTCGCGATAGTAGTCTGCGGTTATCCTCAAACCCTCTGACAAACGGGTTGAGGGGGTCCATCCTGTATGGGCAGTGAGCTTGCTGTAATCCGTTACGACATCTCCAACCTCGATAATCTTCCTGTCTTCAGGCCAAGGAACATGGGTATAGCTGCCTGATTCGCAAGCCTTGATGATCTCTTTTACCAACTTTAGAAAAGTGACACGCTCCTCGGCACCTATGGCATAGACTTCGCCTACACACTGGTCGTTTTCTGCAAGCAGTAAGAGGCATTCAATGATATCATCCACATAGATCAATTCCCGCTTCTGGCTTCCATCCCCAAAGACCTCAATCTGTTGATTATCCAAGGCGAGGCGTATCAGGTAATTCTGCACCCCATACTTGGCATGCCTCATCTGATGGCGGGGACCATACGTGTTGCCCAGTCGCAAGGATGTAGGTCGAAGCCCGCATATTTTCCGGTATAACATGTGGTACCATTCCACGGCCTGTTTGGACACGGAGTATATGTCCATGGGATTGAGAGGCGTTGCCTCCGTAATAGGCGGGTTTTCTACACGGCCGAATTGGGCACGGGTTCCAATATAGATGACCCTTGCTTGAGGGTTGTGAGAACGCAAGGATTCAAGGAAATTGATCTGCGGTGCAACGTTTGTCTCAATGTCAAAAAAAGGGTCTTTCATGGAATCGAGGTGGCAGGAATGCATGCCAATGTTAAAGACCATATCCTGCCGGGGCACATGGTCGTCCATGACCGAGCGATCTCCAATATTGGCCGTCACGACTTCGACCCTGTCTTTGATTGGCTCGATATTGAAAAAGTTTGCCCCCAGGTCCTGGATGAGCCCGTCATACAGCGTCACTGAGGCCCCCAGCTCGACCAGCCTGATGGCCAGGTTGCTTCCCAGAAAGCCAAGCCCCCCAGTAATGAGTACGCTCTTGTTGGCGTAAAAGTCGCGTTTCATTGTCTATGGAGAGACCTACCTTATTATTTTCTGCTATTCAAGATAGAAACGCCACTTGCAGAACATATCTTCAGGATGAGGATCAGGGGGGGCGAAAAGGCACTCGACGCGAATTCTATCGTCTATGACCTGAGCAAAGCTTGTAAACTCTCCCCGATGCATTTCTTTGCATACAAACTCGTCCAAACCCCTCTTAAGCCTGGACTCTTGCGTGGGACAGGAAGGCACAGAGATGATCACTTCATCGTCTGATTCTTGAATCTGATACCCCACAAGGATACACCAAGGAAAAAGCTTCTGGGCTTTAACAAAACCCTTGAGGCCCCTTTCTTGGATATGAAACCGCGAGATCAGGTCTTTTGCGGCCATACTAGAAACACGGTTCCATACTTTTTCGTTGATTCGCTCAGCTGTTGGCTGGTCAAATTGCTCCGCCACATATATAAACCAGAAAGCATCGACGACTCTGTAATGCCAAAGAAGGAATTCAAGATATCTTCTTAGCTCTAGCGCTTCCATTTCCTCGAAGATTGTTATGTCCATGATTCTTTACCTTTTTTGGTTATTAAGCCTTATCAAAAGCCTATCAAACTCAAGCTAAGCGGCGGGGCTGGGGGTATTAGCTGAGGGTCGCTACCGTCGGTTCCAGCCTGCGGTTATCTCCGGGAAGACGATTATTTCACTGACCGCCTGTTACTCAAAGCGAAGTATCCGATGCATGCAAAAACTAGGGCAGTGACAAGCACTGCAAGTCTGTTGTCCGGCCCTATGGTGCCGACTGAAATCAGTACGCCGACAAATCCAAAAATGCTGGCAAACCCAACTTTCTTGGCTTGACGCTTCGACATCTTTACGCGCTTGAACAGGACCACAAAGTGACTATCGTCTTGTTTTTCCATTTGGACTGCTCAGCATTACTTTGGCGAAAGTATTTCCCTGTTGATGATGCTGTGTCATATTTCGGTCCATATTCATGAGAGCTGTGGGGCTGATTTGTTCACATCGCTTCATCTTTACGATAGACCGCGCTTTTCGAGGAAATCAACGCCAGGAGCCCCTAGTCCAAATAGGACCTGAGCCAATTGATTAAAATATGGCCCTGCAAACGGAAGAATAACGCACCGGACAGCACCCCCAACGTATTGGTGATGCCGTCAGTTAGGGACATCTCGCGCCCAGGGACGAAGGACTGCCCCCATTCCAGTAAAGCACCCAGTCCCACTGCGGATAAGAGAGCCACAAGCCCAGCCTTCTTGGAGCCAAAACTAAGCAAAGCAATCACTGCCATCCCACCGTATGCAAAGAAATGGAAAGCCTCGCTAATGTACCCGAGCGAAGGCCCTGTGCTGGGACTAGGAAGGAGAGACAACAAGATAACCAATGACACATAGATTACCAGTACACGACGCATTTTCAAATTTTGACCAGCCTGTGCTTCAACAACTATCTCTATGCAATGCCCGCCTGCAGCAAACTGCAGGGTATCAAAATGACCTCCCCCTGACGGCAGGTAGATGATAAGCGATGATCAGCCTTACGGCAGCATTTCGTGCGCCGGGCGCGAGCCGGTTAAGTTTCAGTTTGGCCTTTGCCTAGGAACAATAAGCGTCAAGAGTAGCCTTTTTATTGGAAAATTTCTTTATACTTTCCGTACCCCTCTTTTTCCAGATCTTCTTTTGGAATAAACCTCAGAGCCGCTGAGTTTATGCAATACCTGAGGCCGGTAGGCTTGGGACCATCGTTGAATACATGCCCCAGATGTGAATCTGCATGTCTGCTTCTGACCTCTGTTCT
>JBFEUB010000277.1:0-3615 GCA_041547605.1 Desulfobacteria bacterium | reverse complement strand
GGAACAAGATGTGGTATTTGACTTTCTGAACAAAAAAGTAAAACTATCTTCCCATTATGTTCAATATGAGAAGACCCGAGATTACAAATTCATATCGTAAGTTTTTCAGCCTCTATTTTTCAGACATAATATGGCATTATCTCGTATTTGGCTAATTTAGAGATAATTTCTTGTAATCGAAAGTTCATAGCTTCTCGATCCAAAGTTGATTTTGTGTTTTAGGCTATCAAATGCAAATCATGAGCTACTCGCCTGATGCACGCAGCCTGCCTGCAATTGGTGCCGCAACTACTGATTGCCCTCAAACCCTTTGGCTTTGCGCTCAAAGAAAAGAGGGCGTTAAAGGGGAAGAGATGGGTCAATCGAGTTTGATAATTGGATGTATTGGTCCCCATAAAATGTCTGAAATCCCTCGCTTTTATCTGATAGAGCATGGGCTGTGCTTTTTCGTGTCCAACAAGTAGTAATAAGCTGAGAGAGCGGCTCTCACTCCATCGCCAGCGGCAATGTTGTTCTGTTTGTACGGGTCCGTGGTGACGTCGCCAGCTGCGAAAACCCCCTCCATAGAGGTTTCTCCTGTTTTATGATCAACAGCGATCTCTCCGTTCTGATTCGTTTCAACCAGGTCGCGGGCAAATTCGGAGTTCGGAACGGAACCGATTTCTACGAACACTCCGCTAACGGTTAGCTCCCTTGTCTCACTGGTCTTCATATCTCTGTAACGCACACCGGTGACTGATTGATCTCCCATGATTTCTTCAACTTCAACGCTTCCAATAATGTTCACCATCGATGCCTTTCTGACCTTTTCCTCCGTCACCGGGTCAGCCTGTATAGGATCACGCCACAGAAGATAGACCTGTCTGGCATAAGCCAGAAGGTCAATTACAGTCTCTAAAGCGGCGTTCCCACCCCCGACCACCGCAACCTCTTGGTCTTGGAAAAGTGGCGCATCGCAAGTGGAACAGAAAGCTACACCCTTTCCATCGAATTCTACCTCTCCAGGTACCTTGAGGCGTCTCCGTAGTGCTCCTGAGGCAATAACAAGAGTCTTTGCGTGATAACTGTTGTCTTTGTCGGTGGTCACTTCAAAGGTACAGTCTTTCTTCCCGATAGCACCTACGACCTTTTCGAACATCTTGATGTCGACACCTTCTTGAGCCCGAACATGGTCTTCCAGTTTTCTAGCCAGTTCAGCACCTGTAATTATAGGTTCTCCTATCCAGTTCTCGATGCCGCTGGAAACCAGCGATTGCCCCCCAAACGTGTCTGTAATCAGCAGAGTCTTAAGCTTCTTTCTAGCAGTATACACCGCAGCAGCCGCGGCAGCCGGCCCGCCCCCTATGACTATCGTATCGTAGAGCTGTGATGTCATCGGCCTTTCCTCCACAAAGAGTATAACTTACCAAAGTATACATACCTTCCCATTATCTTCAATGTCAGAGGAGTCAAGATTACAGATTGAACTAAAGTGCCTAAAGTGTCCGACACGCATTGCCGAGACAAAATCTGAGTTCTCAACACTGCAACCTCCCAGCACTGCAATTGTTCAGGGGGTTATTCCATTATCTGTACCGGCTGTCCTGGCATCAGGCGTTCGTTTCCGCGAATGACCACGGGAGCCCCTGGCTGGAGAGGCCCTTCGACCGCCACGTTGCCGTCATAGTAACCAATAACTTGGACCGGCACCGGCTGGGCAACGCCACCGACTGCGACATACACCATGCGATTCGTTCCGGCTGTCACTATGGCATCTTTAGGGACCAGGAGGGCCTTCCTTTTGGCGCCCAAACTAAAAGCGGCGGTGGCCTCCATGCCGCTCCTGACCTTCAAGTTAGGATTGGCCAATTCGATTCGAACTGGGAACGTACGCGCATCCATGTCGCCTTCCGGGAGAACAGCCGAGATCTTTCCGGAAAACGTGTCATCCGGCAGACTTGTCACCAACACCCGCACCGGGCTGTCTTCAGAAAGCTGAACGGCGTAACGCTCGGGCACGTCCACGGTGATCCTGATATGTCCCAGATCCAGCAGAGATACGACCGGGCCGCCCACATCTATCCACTCACCGACCTCCGTGTGCTCTTCGGCAACAAACCCGGCAAAAGGCGCAACGACTCTTTTTTTCCGGATGTCGTCCTTGAGCAGTTCGATCTCAGCCTCAATGCGGAGCAGTTCGCTCTGGAGAGATTTGTATTCATCCGCTGCCTTGTCATAACGGCTCTCAGCGATGCTGTCAGTCGCAATAAGCCTGGTGTGGCGGTCGAGTTCTTTTTCTGCAAAAGCCAAGTTTGATCGCACTTTCTCCCGGGTAGCCTCAGCCGCCTTCACACGAAGCGCCAAATTGGTTGACCTGAGCCTTGCAAGGACTTGCCCTTTCTTGACAAAGTCGCCTTCGGCCACGGGGAAGTCCAGCACCGATCCTGAAACCTGAGCGGCGACCAGACTGCGGACAATCGCTTCGGTGTTGCCAATCAGGGTCACCTGATCAGAAACCAACTCTTCGACGACCGAGGCGATCTGCACGGGGGCCGGCGGCCGCCCTTGGGGTTCTTGCTTTGGATCTTCGGCCCAAGCCGTGGAACCTATGACCAGATAGACAATAAGGGCCACCCACGTGCTGCAACCAACGAACCTGTTGCGATGCATTTTCTTCATAGACCTTCTCTTTTTTTACCCCGGATCATACCTTGTTCTGGTTGGACATGCCTCAGACACCAGTGAGGCACCTCTGGCTCCAGCCTTTGAGGTACCCCACCTGGTCTGACCACGTGCAATCCTTTTGAATGCGCTATCGCAACGTGCCTACATACCGGGCGGATCTGTCAAAGGTTTCTAACTCAAATGGTAAATTTCGTCAAACGGTCGGTATGCGGCATATTGGGCTTAGTTCACAGAGAGCTAAGACTATAACGTTCTTCCCAATATTGATTCTCGTCAATCCAATGGGTTTATCTCAGGTTTCAAAGATAGATGTTGAAATCGTCAATGAAAGGAATTTGGCGGGTAGGATCCTGAAGGTCGATTATCTTAACAGATTGCCTGCCTAAAACACAATTACGACCTTTTCTTGATATCGTGAACTGACAGGCGTGCAGTCTGAAGCACGGCCGGAGTTAAAGATATGAAACCGCTTTTGAAGCACTTCTTATCCCGTGCTGCATCATCATCAATAGTTCAGAAAGTCCTGGCAACACGAAATCCGAGGATGTAGGTGCGCCAGCCCGGGTTCTCCCTGCCGCGATAGGCTGAGCGACTGAACCAGGCATCGATACGCCATGAGCCGCCACGCAGCACACGGTATTGGCCGGAGGAGGGTCCCGCTGGGTCGGTCACGTGACCTGAAGGATAATTGCCATACCAGTCCTGACACCACTCCCCGACGTTTCCGTGCATGTCATACAACCCCCAGGCATTGGTTTTTTTTTGAGCCACAGGGTGGGTTCGTCTGTCGGGCTCTCCACAGCAGCCCTGGGGCCACTCCCCGGAGTTTCCACAGTACCAGCCCATGGCATCCAGATTGGGATCATGCCCACAGAGTGTCTCTGTTATGCTGCCATTGGCAAACGCCGTAAGACTCCCTGCCCGGCATGCATACTCCCACTCGGCCTCCGT
>JBFEUB010000276.1:0-3635 GCA_041547605.1 Desulfobacteria bacterium | reverse complement strand
ACAAGTACATCATTAGCCAGAACGATGCCAAGCGCTCTGTGGCCATTGCACTCAGAAACCGCTGGCGGCGACGGCAGGTCTCGGAAGACTTGCGAGACGAAATCTTTCCGAAAAACATTATTCTGATTGGGCCGACAGGGGTCGGAAAGACCGAGATTGCAAGACGTCTGGCGCGGCTGGCAAATGCACCGTTTTTGAAGATTGAGGCCTCGAAGTTTACTGAGGTTGGGTATGTGGGACGGGATGTGGAGTCAATGATCCGGGATCTGACAGAGCTTTCCGTCAATATGGTGCGATCCGACGAGCAGGAAGCGGTCAAGGTCAAGGCCCAGGGGATTGCTGAGGAGCGGATGCTCGATATTCTTCTTCCTCCGAAGAGAGAGTCAGAGCCGTCTACAGACGCTGAGGGAGAGGAAAAAACGCTGGAGCTGGTAAAGAAAGACCCCACGGAACAGTCGTCGACCCGCGAGAAGATTCGGAAGATGTTGCGGGAGGGTAAACTCGACAATCGTTATGTGGATCTGGAGGTCGCAGAGCGCAACATGCCCGTCGTGGAGATATTTTCGAGTGCCGGACTCGAAGAGATGGATATCAACCTGCGGGACATGTTCGGCAGCATGTTTCCAAAACGCACAAAGAAACGGAAGGTAAAGGTTCCCGAAGCCTTGGAAATTCTCGCGCAGGAGGAGGCCCAAAGGCTGGTGGACATGGACAAAGTAGTAAAGAAAGCGGTTGCCAAGGTCGAAGAGTCAGGAATCATTTTTCTTGATGAGATAGACAAGATCACCGGCAGAGAGGGGACACACGGGCCAGATGTATCAAGAGAAGGTGTTCAGAGGGACCTCCTTCCCATTGTGGAGGGATCAACAGTCCCCACCAAGTATGGTATGGTGAAGACCGACCATATTCTGTTTATTGCTTCCGGGGCTTTTCACACCAGCAAACCGTCGGACCTGGTTCCGGAGCTTCAGGGTCGGTTTCCAATTCGGGT
The DNA here is from genome assembly GCA_041547605.1 of Desulfobacteria bacterium. Lineage (GTDB taxonomy): Bacteria > Desulfobacterota > Desulfobacteria > Desulfobacterales. The sequence goes on along the minus strand of JBFEUB010000276.1, from coordinate 2,644 downwards.
CGAGCTTAAGTCGCTCGGCATGGAAGACTTTGTGAGGATCCTGACTGAACCCCAGAATGCGCTCGTCGTTCAGTATGAGGCCCTGCTCAAAACAGAAGGCATAGATCTGGTGTTTCACGAAGATGCCATTTCCGCCATTTCAGAGATTGCGACAGAGGTGAATGCCCGTACTGAAAATATCGGTGCCAGAAGACTCCACACCGTCATGGAGCGTCTCCTTGACGAGATTCTATTTGATGCGCCGGACCTTCGCGACCAGGAGATTATCATAGATGCCAAGTACGTGTATGAGAAGTTGAAAGACATCAAGGATGACGAAGACCTGAGCCGGTATATCCTGTGACATGCGCAGAGCGCATGGCGTTGGTGGCCCGGAGTTTTAATCCGAAAAGCTCAAAGCAATAGAGAACGGACAACACATAGACAAAAAAAGCAAACCAAGCGGTGTAGAATACAAGTAAACAATACCTAATAACCGATACCCAATGACTCGCGACCAATGACTAGTACCGTTGCCGACATATTAATTGAAGCCCTTCCGTACATCCGTCGTTTTTACGGAAAGACCATCGTGATCAAGTATGGCGGAGGCGCCATGGTGGAGGAGCATTTGAAGGAGGGGTTTGCCCGTGACATCACGCTGATGAAATTTATAGGCCTTAATCCTGTGGTGGTCCACGGCGGAGGCCCGCAGATCGGATCGGTGTTGAAGAAAATGGGGATAAACTCTGAATTCGTGGACGGTATGCGGGTCACCGATGGGCCGACCATGGACGTGGTAGAGATGGTCCTTGTTGGGAAAGTGAACAAGGAGATCGTGGCACAGGTTAGCCAACATGGCGGCAAGGCCGTTGGCTTGAGTGGGAAGGATGGGCGGTTCATTCTTGCCAAGAAACTTCATCTTGTGCGCTCACAGGCGGAAGACAAGCCCCCGGAAATCATAGATATAGGCATGGTAGGTGAGGTTGTGGCGGTAAATCCGGCGATTATTCAGACCTTGGAGGACGCAGGCTTCATCCCGATTATCGCTCCGGTCGGCGTCGGCGAGTCGGGTGAGACGTATAACATCAACGCGGACTGGGTTGCCAGCAAAGTGGCTGTGGCCCTTAACGCCATGAGGCTGATCCTGCTCACGGACGTTAAAGGCCTCTTGGACCGTGAGGGCTCTCTCATATCTTCCATTAAGGCGGACGTTATTCAGGCAATGTTGAAAGATGGCACGATTTCGGGCGGGATGATTCCGAAGATGCAGTGCGCCATGGAGGCGGTCCAACATGACGTAGAAAGGGTTCACATCATCGATGGCCGAACGCCGCATGCCGTGCTCCTTGAGCTTTTTACAGACAAGGGCGTTGGAACAGAAATTTTGTCGGAGTAATTAGCGAGCCATGAGCTCCAAATAACTAATAACAAATGACAAATGAATTCATAGAAAAGGCAGAAAAAGTCATAGCAGCCACCTATAAGCGATTCCCCATTGTGCTGACCCATGGCGAGGGATGCACGCTGTTCGATGCAGAGGGCGGCACCTACACGGATTTTGTGGCTGGGATAGCGGTGTGCAATCTGGGCCACGCCCACCCGGGTATTGCGGACGCTGTTGCAAACCAGGCACGCCGGTTGGTGCATGTATCGAATCTCTATTATACCACGCCACAAATAGCCTTGGCAGAGTGGCTGGTTGAGCATTCCTTTGCAGACCGGGTGTTCTTTTGCAATAGCGGTGCAGAGGCGAATGAGGCGGCCATCAAGCTGGCACGAAAGTATTTTAAGGATCGAGGGGCCCCGGAGCGCTTCAGGATCATTACCATGGAAGGATCTTTTCATGGCCGCACCATGGCTACACTGAGTGCTACCGGCCAAACCAAGATACACAAGGGCTTCGAACCCCTCGTAGACGGTTTTGACTTCGTCCCCTTCAACGATCTGGAGGCGGTTCAAAAAGCCATCGCCGGAGAGACCTGCGCAGTCATGCTGGAACCGATTCAGGGTGAAGGGGGTGTTCAATATCCTGGCCCCGGATACTTGGAAGACTTGAGGAAACTGTGCGACGAACAAGGATTGCTTCTCATCTTTGATGAAGTGCAGACCGGAATGGGTCGGACGGGAAAGCTCTTTGCATACGAACATTTTGGGATAACACCCGATATCATGACACTCGCCAAAGCTTTGGCTAATGGGCTTCCTATGGGGGCGATGCTTGCCAGGGAGGAAGTTGCCGCATCGTTTACGGCTGGCTCTCACGCCTCCACGTTTGGCGGAACCCCGCTGGTTTCAGCAGCAGCCCTCACCGTGATGAAGGCACTTATGGAGGAGGGAGTCCTTCAGAACTGCGAGAGGGTTGGGGCGTATTTTAAAGATCGGCTCCTTGAACTCAAGGCAAAGTATGCCTTTATTCAGGAAGTGCGAGGCAAGGGACTTCTGCTCGGCCTTGATCTTTCTGTTGACGGTTCTTCCGTTGTAAAGGCATGCATGGAACGAGGCTTCTTGATTAACTGCACACAGGAACATATTCTGCGGTTCATCCCGCCGCTGATTATTCAAGAGGCACAAATAGACGCACTGATTGCGTGTTTGGATAGCATATTTGAAGAGATAACAGACGAAGCATCATGAAAAAAGACCTTTTAACACTCAGAGATTT
>JBFEUB010000275.1:0-3637 GCA_041547605.1 Desulfobacteria bacterium | reverse complement strand
TTCACATACACGGTATCACCCATACCGGCTGAGCCCATGGCTTCCCCAATCGTGGCGTAATCATCCGGCACAAAAATGTCCTCGGCTAACGCCCCCTGGGGTAACAAAATGGCCAGGATCAAAAAAATAAAGCCGATTTTCGGCGTATAATGTAAAAATCTAAGGTCCATAGACAATTGCCCGATTTTTCTAACATACTTTGGAAATCCCAGCAAATACTTTTCAGGCCTTCATTTTCCAATCGTCGGCCACCGGGGAGGCATCTCCCAGCTGTGTGAGGTCATTTGTTGGGTCTGCCCGCCCTGCTCTCTAAACCATGGCTTGAACAGACTATAAGGATTTGTCACCAAAAAATGGCTTGGATTTCAAACGGATTTACTCTGCCAGTCGGCTCTCTCGCTGAGTAAACCAAAGTTTTTCCTGTGGAAAAACCCGGTGTTTCAGAACCCAAGATGCGTAATTCTCCTAGTTGCGGTCATTTCTGGTCTACACTATATTGCCCCCAATAAACATTCATGAGTTGCTCTCAAGAATGATATATTGTCTGTGGGCCAGGCGTTTCACGTATTCCTTGACAAAGGCACTATAATCTACTATTATGGGTATCAAACGAGTTGCTGAAGCTGCTCGCTGCCCAAGACTAGAGACCAGAAGAATAATGCCACGAAGGTAATGCTCATCTGCAGATGACACGCCTCGTGGCTTTTTTTATGAGGGAGTTCTGAAACATGCACATTTCAGAGGGGGTGTTGTCCCCCGCGGTTCTGATAGCAGGTGCGGCTCTGACAACAGCAGGTGTTGGTATTGGCCTGAGGAAACTGGAGACTGAAGAAATACCGTCCATGGGAATTCTGTCTGCTGCGTTTTTTGTGGCTTCCCTGGTACATGTCCCTGCAGGGCCAGCTTCAGTACACTTGGTCTTAAATGGTCTGTTGGGTGTAATCCTCGGTTGGAAAGCTTTTCCCGCCATCCTGGTGGGTCTATCACTCCAGGCACTACTATTCCAGTATGGTGGCTTGACAACACTTGGCGTGAACACTCTGAATATGGCCCTTCCTGCTATCATATCCTACTATTTGTTTGGATGGGGCATCAGGGTTGGCGCCAAGCGGTTTATATTTGCTGGCACGGCCTTTGCGGCGGGTGCCTCCGCGATTTTGGTCAGTGGTGTATTCGTGGGGTTTTCCCTGTATTTTACGGGTGAGGCGTTTTTGCCTGCGGCCAAACTGGTAGTGCTTGCCCATGTTCCCGTCATGCTCCTCGAGGGGGGCCTGACAGCTGCTTGTGCGCTATTTCTGAGAAGGGCAAAACCCGAATTATTGGAGGGACATTATGTGCCTAAAAGCGCGATGTAATCCTAAGGTGCCCCGCACTCGAAGCTGCAATGTCTTCATGCTCCTGGCAGTCGTTTGCCTGATGTTTTGCGCAGGGCCAGGATGGGCCCACAAGGTTTCGATTTTTGCTTGGGTGGAGGGGGACACGGTTCACACCCAGAGCAAGTTTAGCGGGGGCAAGCGCCCCAAGAACTCCACGGTTGTGGTTTACGACATGGACGGGAACCAGCTTCTTGAGGGTAAGACCAATGAAAACGGAGAGTTTTCCTTCAAGGTCCCGCAAAAGACGGCCCTGAAAGTTGCACTCAAGGCCTCAATGGGTCACCTGGCAGAATGGACGATACCGGCCGAGGAGATCACGGGTGCACCAGAGAGCACCGAGACCAGTTCTTCTGAGATCGTTGTTGAAACTGCGACACCGGAGGCTGCTCCTGTGACGGACATCAAAGGTCCAGCCGAGGTGCAAGGCGCAACATCCACGGGTCTGAGCCGTCGAGAGATTCAGGAACTCATCGACAAGTCTTTAGACAAGAAGCTGACACCAATCGTGAATATGCTGGCGGATTCCCTGGATCGCGGACCTCGAATTAGCGAAGTGATAGGCGGCATAGGCTATATCTTCGGGCTTGTGGGCGTGGCTTTGTATTTTGCAGCCCGCGGAAAAAGGAAGTAAAGGCGTCTGTAACCGGCCCAGGTACACCATATGATTGGAGCAGAGTTTGAAAGTGGTGAATCGTTCGTTCGGCGGCTCGACCCGCGCGTCAAGATTGTAGCGGTATTGCTTTTTTCTGTTGTGGTGGCCGTCTCGAACCGATTCGAGGTTTTGTTGCTGGGCTTAGCTGTGGGCCTGTGCATCATGTTGTTGGCCAGGGTGCCGATGAGACAACTGGTACGTCGTCTTATTCCTGTAAATGCCTTTGTTCTTTTTCTTTGGATTTTTCTTCCGTTCACACTTAAGGGGGAGCCCTTCTTTTCAATCGGTCCGCTGGTGGGCTCGCATGAAGGGGTGTTATACGCCACTCGGATAAGCATTAAATCGAATGCTATCATGCTCGTATTGATCGCACTGGTTGCCTCGACCTCCGTCCTGACCTTGGGCCATGCCATGCATGAACTGAGAGTTCCCCAAAAGATGGTTCACCTCTTTTTCTTCACGTATCGGTACATTCATGTGATATACCGGGAGTATCTCCGGTCGGTGAATGCTATGAAGGTCCGAGGTTTCCGCCCCAGAACCAACATGCATACGTATAAGACGTTTGCCTACTTGGTGGGGATGCTTGTAGTCAGAAGCGCTGACCGGGCACAACGGGTTCATAATGCAATGCTGTGTCGGGGTTTCAGGGGGAAGCTTTATAGCCTGAGTCAATTTTCGATGAAAACCGCCGACGTGATCTCCCTCGTCGTGATGCTGGCCATTGTTGTGGCAATGGGGGTATTGGAATGGATAAGAATGGTTTGATTGTCGATCTTGAGGACGTCTCCTTTAGCTATCCGGGCAGAGCTCCAGTCCTTGATGAGCTCAACTTGTCATTTTACGGGGGAGACAGAATGGGCCTAATGGGACCCAATGGGAGCGGGAAAACAACCCTATTTCACGTTATCATGGGACTACTCAAACGGTCTTCTGGGAGAATGGATATTTTTGGTAGACCCATCAACGAGCGGCAAGACTTTAGGGAAGTTCGTCAGAGAATCGGCCTCCTTTTTCAGGATGCTGATGACCAGCTCTTTAGCCCTACGGTCTTGGAGGATGTTGCTTTTGGCCCATTGAATCTGGGTAAATCACAGGAGGAGGCCAAGACCATTGCCCTGAGGACATTGCAGTCTTTAGGACTGGCCGGTTTTGAGGACAGGATAACTTACAAGCTTTCGGGTGGAGAAAAGAGGCTTGTCTCCCTCGCTACGGTTCTGGCCATGGAACCATAGGTATTGCTTTTGGATGAGCCAACGACAGGGCTGGATGAGCCAACGGAAAAGAGACTTGTTGAGATTCTCCAAGGCCTTGATCTTTCCTACATTCTTGTTTCCCACAATATCGACTTTCTTATGAAGACAACCGACTTCATCACGTATATGTCCCGTGGAAAGATCTCTCTGGACGAGGAGGCTATTCCTCACACGCATGTTCACGTGCACAGGCACGGCAGATACGACCACAGGCACAACAACAGCGGGCCACACGGAAAAAAGGAATGAGCCATTTGCGTGTGTGTTTTCTTATGACCCAGCCCGTGACAATCGCGCAGAGGCTGAAACAGCTTGGGTTCATGAAAATGAGGGACTGAAGTTCCTCATCGTTT
>JBFEUB010000274.1:0-3709 GCA_041547605.1 Desulfobacteria bacterium | reverse complement strand
GTGCATTCCTCTGCAGCCAGGTCATACCTGCCTTGCATTCTGTAAATTTCGCCTAAATTGTTGTGCGGTTCAGCAAATGAGGAGCTTCTAACAGCTTGTTGGAATGCTTTAATGGCCAATTCATATTCCCCCCGGTTCTTATATGCCTCACCCAGCTTGTTATGGGCCGCATACAAATTAGGACATAAGCTGATAGCCTGTCGATAATATGAGGCCTCTCTTTCTGAATCATCACTTAAGGACAGGCCCTCTTGATACCATTTTCTGGCCTCATCACAATCATCCGCCCGAACCACGTTTCCTGATGGCAACCAGGTTGTCAACAGCAGTATTAGCAAGCAGTTTCTTATGACTGTCACGAGCGTACTACCCCACTGGCTTTTGGACTGTTATCCCAACATCGCCGGGCCGATTTCTATTGCAGTTTCCCAAGATTTAAGTGAACTTTACCGTTACTGCATACGAATCCCAGTTTAATAAAGCAATTTCTTCTACGTTTTGGAGGACATAGAACCACCTCATCGCCAGGCAATGCGGCAAAAAACCCGCCTGGCGCCAATAGTCTGCGTATTGACTATAAGACAAAAAGCCAATCTTGACAACCCGTTAGGACAAACTCTGCATTCATACCTCTTCTCACGAGCTTGATAAATACATTGATTCATGAAATAATGGTGTTTATTGACGGGCACATTGGAGGCGCTCGTACTGAGGCTGTCAGCTCAAAGCAGTACATATTTCACTGGGGTGAGTCTATTTCTCTGGGCCAAAGCCTGTTTAACCAAGATCAAGAAACCATAAGAATTATCCAGCTCTGAGATCTCAGTGAACTCAAGCAATCCCGATAGATCAGGAGTGCAGGCGAAAGAAACCATTACATGAAATGGTTTTGGAAAACCAAATACCTATTAATCCCCGCCTTCATATTATTATTTGCACTTGACAGTTTCGGGTGCGCTCCAAAAGTGACCGACCATGAAAAGGCCTCGGCAATCAATCGGATCATGGATTCTTGGGTCGGCCATTATCAGTCCGAACTGATTGCTTCTTGGGGGCCACCGACCAAGACAGAGCCAGATGGAAAAGGTGGGACCATCTTAATCTATGAGTCCCTCAAGGGTACCTGGGGCAGTGAAAAGGACAAGCGTATCGTTGGGGGAACGCACTATCCCACCAAACCCAGACAGCCGGGATATGCAGCTACAAGGATATTCCATGTCAACGAAAAAGGAATAATAGAGTCCTGGAAATGGTCAGGTTTATGACCCCTGTATTCTCCTCGTTGAAAGGCAAATAGCCAGAGAAAGTCTACTACACACATCGTTCTTCAATTGAGGATGGCCGGCTGCCTCTTGGTATATCTGAATAGGCGTTAACCTGGAACCAGCTTGACCATAGGTTCGTCCTGCTCGATCACCAAAACGAACCGCCCTCCTTCTGCCCAATTAGCGCTGAGGCGTCACTCTCAGACTTTGCACGTAGTGTCTCTTCTTAAGTTCCCAAGGCGCAACCCCTACTGACACCCCTAAAATGGTCAATCTATTCATATGGTTAAGTCTCAAGCCCTCCTTGAACGTGAAAAAAATCGAGCATTTTTCAAGGTCTCATATTGGTAGATACCCCATTATCAGCACGATTAGTTGCCAATATTACAAAGAAAACCCCCTAGAAACACTACATCTTCTTAGCAGCTTCACATAGGTTTAATTAACTGGTCAACCAAGTATCATTCCTCAGATAAATTGGGTAGTTTCAGATGTAAAATCGGTGACTTCCCGAATTGTATTTTCTCTGTAGGCAAGTGTATTAAGAGATTGGGAAATTTGCCCCCTCGGAGGCATAGCCGCCTGGCCAGAGGGCTTCCTTATCCCTATGCTTTTTTTCATGGATCAGGGTAACGTGGCGACGTTTATTTATTGTTCAAACACAAATCACAGGAAGAGGGGAAAAGCATGCGCAGCCCAAAAGTTCTCTCGGTATTGTTGGTAGCCATAGGGCTCATAGCCTTCACGGGGGCAAACGCACTTCTTATGGCTGATGAAACCGACCCCCCGCACATTACCCACCTGTCGGCCGACAGGGGACCCGGCCTTGGAACAGACTGCGGAGCTTGTCACACCGCATCGCCTGAAACCTATGACAACGCCGATCAGGCGAATTGCTATCCGTGCCACAGTGAAGGTGGCGTGTACGACGGTGTCAATAACCCAACCATCGGCGCCGTGAATAATTGGGAAAACACTACATCTTCTTTAGGCGCCACGCAGTCCATGATTTACAATGGAGACGGTTCCCTTAAAAGTGGCAAGGAGCTGTGGTGCGCGGGCTGTCATGATCAGGATCTTGCTGGGGTTTTGCTCGACGACTTCGAAGGATATACGGATAACAGCGGGCTACGAGCAGAATGGCTGGCAAGGCAGGACGCAAGAAGGCCGTTTTTGCAAACGAATGACGGACCTGACGGGTCCCAATCGATGCTCGTGAGAGTTGTGTGGGATCTTAAGGCAAAACGTGAAGCAGGTTTTGTGAAAAAGTCCTTTTCCCCATACATCGATCTGAGAGGGACTGATGCCCTTCGGCTGTACATGAAGGTAAACAACAAGAGGCGGATCAAGAATGTCAGAATCAAGCTCATCAAAGAAGGGGGTGGAGCTGCACTGGCCAGGGTTCCCAAACGTGACTTAAAGAATGATGAGTGGAAGATAATCACCCTTCGCAGGTCAGATTTCAGTGATACGACATGGGGCAAGGTCACCGGAATTCAAATTTACATCAGGGAAAAGGACCCTGCCCAGGACTTAAAGGTCCAAGTAAGTGTTGACGATATCCGAGCCGTGAACTTGGCAGGGAACTGGGCTCCCAACGTGATTGGGGACAACGTGACATATGGCTTCTATGCCTCAGGACACGGCACCTTTGTGAACTGTTTATCTTGTCATGACTCCGAGTCAGACCACATTGATGACGAGCAGCGACCGGTCTTCGACTACATTAAAGACAGGGTGAACCCTACCGGCTTTAGGTTTTACAGTGACCCCAGTAAAGGGATGCAACTACCGTACACGTTTTATGATCCCGGCTCGGAAGGAGCCTTTGCGCTGTGCTATCAGTGTCATGATGAACAGTGCATTACTCAAGATGCCCCTGCTGAGAATTTAGATACCAATTTTACTGACACAAATTGGGTGGCTGCTGGGCCGGAGAATCTCCATCTCCTTCACGTGGGAGGCCCTGCCCCTGGAAGCTTAGCACCAGGGGTCTATCATGGTACGTGTGTGCTCTGCCACGACGTCATGGCTCCTCCCAATCCGGCCATGACCAGAAGAGAAATGGGCAACTTCATATACTTTGACCAAAACGGATGCGAGGTTCCGAGTGAAGATTGGCATGATGCAGCTAAAAACAAAGGTGGGGCTCAAACAGAGGGCATATTTACCTATTTTCCCACGCTGTGTATGGTCTGCCACCTGGATGGCGTGCCGCCCAACCCAGATTGCAGCGGAAGCAATCCATACGTCAACGCCCGCGGAATGGACGGTTGGTACACGAGAGACTTTGGCGAAACTTGTGTTTTGGCCGTAGGTGCAAGCCACACAACACATTTGACCGCTCCCAAGGGGCCGAACCTCGGAGAGGACTGTTATGCTTGCCACGATATCAGCAGTTTTTCTCTGTTTGCTGACAACCTACCCCTGTCCACCACCACCGT
>JBFEUB010000273.1:0-3745 GCA_041547605.1 Desulfobacteria bacterium | reverse complement strand
GAACGACATTGTGCAATTTTGGAGAAGATTTTTGAATGTGGCTGGCGTTTAAAATTGCAAGCTGTCTGAGGGCCCCGCCCGAGTTGTTGCGCTCCGGTTGCGCCTGACGGCTTGAACAGAACCACTGCGTGCGTGATTTAGCCAGGAGAATTCAAAAATCCTAAAATTGCACACCCACAAGTGAGCCAAATAGTATTTTCAATTGTCATCTATTCTTATCGGAACGTTATTCTGACAACCGCTATAAAACGCCAATGATATGTTTTTCAGCTTTCAATGCTGCGAGTATTATAACATCCGTTACATGTGAGGTCTTAAACTGCTAAAGCGAGTGGGATCGGCGAGCGAATCTGGAAATGTTAGAATTCCTTGCAGTGGAGGGGGCTTCAAATCCTTTAAATTCGGTCCGTTATTCTTTAGCTTGTTCAATAATCACTTTGTGATCCACGAGGGAGAGATGGGTAATTTTTCCTTTTATGAATTTCTGCTCACCATATATGCTGGTGAGGCGGAGGCTCCCGTCGTCTGGCTCCACCTTATCCAAGGCCTCCAAGAAGAGTTCTTCTTTGCCGTCTCTCATAAGATAGGCGTTTGCCTCACACATAATACAGACCCCTGCATGTGAGATGCCCCAACCGTCTTGTCAGCTTCATTCCTGGTGTGTGCCCCTTTTTTGGCCTTTCATATCGGTATTCATGGCATCGGCATCTTCCGAGTGCCCGTGATGACGGGCATGCTCGTGCTCATGGGTGTGTGCCGTCGCATGATTATGATGATGGTCATGTTCATGGTGGTGGCCGTGTTCATGGTGGTGATCATGATGATTTTGGGTGCGGCGACGGAGAAGGTCGTAAAGTTTTTTCCTCTTGCTTTGTCTATGGTCTGTACAACATTTACACATGTTGGCCTCCACATTGCGTGTGTTTAGGGATTATTATAGAAACTTGGCGTACTTCTGTCAAATGAAAAAGACCACGTGGGTCGGGATCGTGGTGGAGGAAAACAATCTGCTGTGCGCTCGGCTTGACACCTAATCTCTGTTCTGACAAACTAGATATATGGTTGAAGAACTCGTCGTGGAACAGACGCCGGAAGTGAGCTGTCCCGTGGTCATCCTTGGATTTGAAGGGTGGGCCAACGGTGGCAATGTGGCCGTGGGCATGATCGACTACCTTATCAAGACGCTCGGTGCGACGCGCTTTGCAAAGATCGATCCGAACAGTTTCTATCGATTCGATGACGCGCGTCCCATTGTCAAAGTGGAAGGCGGTCAGCTAAAAGAGGTGTTGCCACCGGAAGCAGCATTTTATTCTGCACGGGACAAACAGACCGGGGTTGATCTCATTCTGTTTAAGGCCAGCGAACCCCATCTTCGGTGGTTCTCATTTGTTGAGGTCATATTATCCCTTTGCAGGCAGTTGGAGGTTACGCTGATAATCAGCCTGGGGGGGCTCCAGGACAGTGTGTTGCACACGGATGCTGTCATTTCAGGTTTTGCCTCGAGTGAAGAGCTCTTAGAACGTTTGAAGCAAATGCGGATCAACCTTGCAGAATATAGAGGTCCCGGCGCTATCCATTCACTGATCTTTCAGGAGGCAAAGGGGATGGGCATTGAGGGGATCAGCCTGTGGGGGCACTGTCCGTTTTATCTGCAAGGCACCCATCTTCGACTTCTCTCCCGAATGGCGACTGTGTTGGCAGACCTTGGAGGCTTCCAGGTGGATACGGGTGAACTGGAGAAGGGATGGACGCAGTTGGCCAGAAGCATCCAGCGCTTCATAGATGGCAACCCGGAACTCCAGAAAGCAATCAAGCAGATCATGAAGTCCAAGACCCCAAGTGGGCTGCCTCGTCCCGAGAGGAAAGACGGAAAGGTGATCTACCTGGATGATTTCTTTAAGCCCAAGGAGTAAGGTTTGTTTGGGGGCTATGATCACCATGGGTGCAGATGACGCAATCATCCAACTTCTGCATGAGCTTGCCGATGCCAAGACTTGGCCTGAACGTTTTCGGCTCGCTCTTGAAGGCGGAATCGACGTCACCGGTGACATCGAGGAGGCTGACCGGCAAATAGAGGCACTGGAAAAACGGGCCAAGGAGACGATAAAAAAACTCGGGTGTGTGAGCCCTCAAACCCGGGCGATTTCCCAGAGCATGGCTGATATGCTCATTACCTGGTTCACCTTCAAGGATAATCTCAGGGCGTGAAGTTTAGGGGTAGTAAGTCGCGCACGAGGTTTCTGACTCCCACGCAGTCACACGGCTCACCTTAATTTCCGGGTCATTTAGAGACAGGGAGAGTTGTTCCGCTATATACCTCGCAATGTTTTCTGAAGAGGGGTTGTGATTCCTGAAGGCTTTTAGATCATTCAGAAATTTATGGTCCAGATCCTCCATGATGGTATTCACACGTTCTTTCAGAGCTCTGAAATCTATGACGATGCCCGCCTCATTTAGAGTTTCTGAGGTGACATAGATCTCGATCTTCCAGTTATGGCCATGCAGGTTTTCACACGCCCCTTCAAAGTTCCTGAGCTGGTGAGCAGCGGAAAAATTTGTAATGACCTTCAATTCATACATGGCGTTGCGTGCCTTAAAGAGCTAGTGTCGCATCTCAGAAGTTTCTTTAAAAAACATGGAGTCACCGTAAAGCCGTTTTCTTCACTCCGTGAGCTTTTTCGGGACGTCAGCTTCGCTCTGCTGAATCACAGCACTCAGTGAAACTTTGCGCTAAACTCGGGCTAAGGCCCTGAGACAGTTTGCGATTCTCTACGCGTCACTCAGCTGCCATCTCATTTCAAAAAAATGTCTTTCGGAAAAGGCTTTAAGCTGCCTAACGACTATTTAAACTTTTCTTGAGATAGCTTATAGTGTGTCTAAAGTTCCTAAAGTCTGAAAAATGAGAGCATAGTGCATTCTGGAACAGTTACCCAGCTACTCTGCTTCCCCGGTATACGGTTTTCTGCATTCACTGCAAAAACCGCGCTCATCGATCACCCCGATACAGGTCCCGTCACTGCACAGGACCCGCTCTGAAAAATCGATCCCATCAATCCTATTCTCGCCAGATTTTGCCGCTGACTCTGGAAATGGCATCTCTGCGCCGCACAGGCAGCAGAATCGTCCTTCAAGGGGAACTATTTCATGGCATTCTGGGCACTCCTGCGATGGGAGATCACCGTTGCAATGAGGACACTTCATCATGGTCTTGTCCTTAAAAAGAAGATCTTCTATCCTAAAGGTCTTTTGGTCTGTCCCTAACCTCCGATCGTTGACATGGGGCGAATGCACTCCCCTTGTACCAGGACCTCCGCATGATGCCGCTTTGGTTTTCTGGCAATAGCCAGTTGAAAGACCTCTTTCAAATCCTCTTGGCTGCGTCCATTTCTAAGTGGGGACTTGATGTCCACCTCATCGTCAGCAAAAAGGCATGGGCGAAGCATGCCGTCTGCGGTAAGCCTGAGGCGATTGCACGAGGGGCAGAAGTGGTGGCTCATAGCACTGATAAAGCCGATTTCCCCAACGGCTGATTCAAATCGGTATCGCTCTGCAGGCCCGTCATGGACCGCGCGCGGAATCTTGTGAAGCGGTCCAAAGGTCTCAAATTTGCACTTTATCTCATCCGAAGAGATATATTTTTCAGGCCTCCAGTTACTATTCCGCCCTATCGGCATGTACTCGATGAACCGAACATGGTAGGGCCTTTGCACGGAAAGGTCCGCAAAGTGCTGTAGTTCGTCATCGT
>JBFEUB010000272.1:0-3878 GCA_041547605.1 Desulfobacteria bacterium | reverse complement strand
TTAGGTAACCATGATTTACAAAATCTTACTGACCATCTGGATGGCTCTAATCATCGTAGCTTCCTTCTTATACACAGAGGCAGCCACCGGATTTCCAGGAGAGACGTCCCGCATAATCTTTTTTCACGTACCCCAGGCCTGGGTGGCAACGCTCTCTTTCCTGATCTCGATGATAGCAAGCGCTGTGTATCTGGCGAGACGAAAGGCCAAGGCAGACTATGTGGCTCTATCTGCCGCGGAATTAGGCTTTTTGTTCTGTGTCCTTGCCACGGTCACGGGCTCTATATTCGCGAAGGTCACATGGGGCTCATTTTGGAATTGGGACCCCAGGGAGACCTCGATCGTTATACTGCTCATGATCTATGGGGCCTATTTTGCACTTCGCTCGGCAGTGAGTGACCCGGAGAGGCGCCGGGTATTCGCTGGAGTGTATTCAATCCTAGCCTTTGTCACGGTGCCATTCTTAGTCTTTGTCGTGCCTCGGATCACAACCTCCCTCCATCCTGAAGACACCATGAATCCCGCGAATCCCGGTATGGACGCCAAGACGCTAAAGGTCTTCTTGGGTTCATTGCTGGCATACACCGCGTTGTATGTGTGGATGCTTCGGTTAAGGGTCAGGATATTGAGGTTGGAAGGCTCAAGGGTACGGGACCTGTTTCGGGAACCGGACGACAGGCAGTAGCACACAAAAAGGGATTAGAAACCAAACACGGAAAGGTGATGATCCATGAAAGAAGGTCTCGGTTTCGTTATGGGCGTTAATCTTATAATATGGTGCGGAATTGCATTTTACTTATTTATACTGGACCGAAGGGTCAAGAGATTAGAAGCGTCTGCCAAGGATCAGGGAAAAGGATGAAAATTCTCCAGACCAAAAGCCCCAAAAGGTTAACTCGGTGATAGAGTAGAAACAGATGAAAAGAATGCCAAAGAAATCTCATATCATCGGAGCTGTTGTGGTGGTGTTGGCCATGATCATGGCGATGTATTCTTTTAGATCAACGCTGACCGCTTATGTGGGTGTCAGAGAAGCCAAGGTAAGTCGTCGACCGGTCCAGGTAGCCGGGATTGTCGTGAAGGGGAGTAGGCGGTACGACCTTCACAACAACAGTTTAATGTTTACTTTGCGTGAAGATAGCGGCGAAGAGATGGAAATTGAATATGATGGGCCCAAACCTCCCAACTTCGATGATGTTACTAAGGTTGTCTCCACAGGAAAATACAACCCGAAAAGGCAGGTATTCGTAGCGACAGAACTTCTGGTCAAATGCCCGACCAAATACGAGCAGCGGGTCAAAGGTCAATGAGCAATATGGGTCAAGTCATGATGTGGTTAGGGTTGATTGGCGTATCCGTTTCGTCGGTGTGCTATTTCTTGCTGTGTCTCAAAAAGGAGAATGTTCTCGTCCGAACCGCCGCTCGCATGAGTTTTGCTGGCTTCGCTCTTTCTGTGACAGTTGCCTCAATGCTTTTGATGCACTTCATCCTGAACCATGAGTTTCTTTACAGTTACGTGGCCCGATATTCGTCACGCGACCTATCGTTAGAGTATCTAATCAGCTCTTTCTGGGCAGGTCAGGAAGGGAGCTTCCTGCTGTGGGTAGTGCTCGGATCGTGGCTTGGTATCTTCCTTATGTTTAAGGCTAGGGACGTAGAACCCCAGGTGATGCTCATCTACAACTTAAACAACATTTTCCTGACGATTCTCTTGATTAAGCAAAGCCCCTTTAGAATGCTCCCGATTCCACCCCCTGACGGCCAGGGATTAAATATGCTCTTGCAGGATCCGTGGATGGTTATCCATCCACCCGTGGTTTTTGTCGGCTACGCCGCGTATACCATTCCCTTTGCCTTTGCAATTGCAGCCCTTTGGCGCAGAGAGTACGACGGGTGGATACGACCTGCTCTGCCCTGGACCGTTTTTGCCTTCGTAAGTTTAGGCGCAGGGATCATCATCGGGGGATATTGGTCATACAAGGTCCTGGGCTGGGGGGGGTACTGGGGTTGGGACCCAGTCGAAAACGCCTCCCTGTTGCCGTGGCTGGCAGGTACAGCCCTGATGCACGGTATGCTCCTGCAGCAGACGCGTAAGAAACTGCGAAAAACGAATTTCGTTTTGGCTGCTTCTTCATTCATACTGGTTATTTACTGCACATTTCTCACCCGGTCCGGCGTCCTGGCTGATTTCTCGGTTCACTCATTTGTGGATCTGGGCATCACGGGATGGCTGATCATCTTCATGATGGCGTTTCTATCCATCTCTCTGGGGTTCTTAATAGCGAGGGCAAGGGATATTCCTGTATCTAAGAAGGGGGAAAACATAAGCTATTTTTCCAGGGAATTTGGTCTTATTGCAGCCATAGTCGTACTTTGCCTTTCTACGGTTATTGTGGGTTTAGGCACATCTGCGCCCCTCATAACCAGAGTGCTTGAAAAGGCATCAAAGGTGTCAACGGAATTTTACGTGAACACAAATTTACCCCTCGCGATTCTCATGTTTTTACTCCTGAGCTTTGTTCCACTGCTGGTCTGGGGGAAGAACAGCTTTTCGAAGCTTACCCGCAAGCTTAGCTGGGCCTTAATCGGGGTCATTGTAAGCGGTATCATAACCCTGTTGAACGGCTATCCGGATATGGAGGTGCCGCTCCTTTCACTCGGGGTGCTGCTCCTTGCGCTTCTATCCGGGGGTGCTGCTGGAATGAATCTTTTTCTGGCAACAAAACTCATCAGGAAGAGGATCACCATTTCAGGTGCCGCCATCGCCCATTTTGGGGTAGCTCTGATGTTTCTCGGTATTGTCTCTTCGTCTGCCTATGATCGGTCTGAAAAGGTGCGGTTGATTCAAGGGAATGTGGAAAGCGCCATGGGCTATGACATCACATTCAACGGGCCGACATTCTCAAGGGAAGGCAGAGGGATGCGACTGCATCTCCCGTTAGACGTAAAGGGCGGGGGTAGTCAATTTGGTGCACGCCCAGACATCTATTCTGAACGCGGCCGAGATGGTCAGGTCAAGCGTTTCAGCCATCCCCACATTCGGCGCGGACTCGTCACAGATCTTTATATATCGCCCGTAGACTATATCCCCGGAGAAAAGAAGAACCATGCAGGAAGCCACTTAAATCTGGAAAAAGGAAAACAGGTTCAGTTTCATGACTACGAGCTTACGTTTTCGGGCTTTGATGTGTCAGGGATGACGGGCAAGAAGGACGCTCATGACATGAGCGTCGGCGCAAACATTGAAGCTTCGTACAAGGGAGAAGAACCGGTCGCACTGAAACCTGTCATGGCTGTGGGCCAACTGCATAGCCCTGCAAGTCGCGTCAAGCTGCCCGGACCACAAGAGGCTTATCTGACCCTCGTGAGTGTGCAGGCAAATGCCAAAACCGTCGTTCTTGTTTACGAGGGGCCAGAGTCTGCTGAAGACAAAGAATCTCAAGAAGAACCTCCGGCGATTATAGCTGAGATCAGTATCAAGCCAGGTATGACGCTGCTCTGGTTCGGGACCTTCCTCATTCTTCTAGGCGGCTGTATTGCCATTCCTCGCCGGTGGAAAAAGTGACCTGACCACCGCCAATCAACTTGCATCTTCCACCTTTCATTTGAACTTGAACAGCAAGCGCATTTCCTGTTCCGACGTGTCGGGACTGCAGGGAGCTTCAATTCTTTATCGCAGGTTATTTCATAGTTACATGATAGCCCAGACCCCCCTTACATGCGTGGATGACGCCCTGTTTCTCTGATCAAAGAGGCCTGCAAACCTGGCTTCTGCGTCTCATCATGCCTGTCAATCGTGTGCGAGGAATTCATCGGTGCGCGTGAAGCGAAATACTACGCGACAATATGTGACGGCTTTAAATCTGTGGAGTAATATA
>JBFEUB010000271.1:0-3920 GCA_041547605.1 Desulfobacteria bacterium | reverse complement strand
CTTGGAATATGGAAAGTGTGATAAAATGTTGCATCTAGAACCTGGTTCGCGAAATTCATATAAGTCAAACCTGAATTCACTAACGATCAACCTTACCCCAAAAAGGAGAGTAGAAAATGACGAACGAAAAACCCAAGAGAACTCGCTTGTTCTTCGTAGATAACCTGAGAATACTGCTAACCGTTATAGTGGTTCTGCATCATTTGGCCATAGTCTACGGAGCTTCCGGCGATTTTCCCTATAAGGAAGCCCGGCCAGATGAGCTGGCCTCCATCGTGCTTTCGCTGTTTACGGCAGTAAACGCGCCTTACTTTATGGGTTTCTTTTTCATGATATCGGGCTACTTTGTACCCGGTTCCTATGACCGGAAAGGGCTTGGGCTGTTTCTCAAAGACCGGCTATTACGTTTGGGCATCCCTGTGCTGTTCTACATTTTTGTCATCCACCCGCTTCTCGGTTACGCCCTGGCGGTCATCGTCAGGGGGTTCGCGGGGTCTTTCTGGGGGTACTATGTCCGGCATGTTAGCGGCTATAGCGATTACGGTCTTGGTGTTGGGCCCATGTGGTTTATTGTGGTCCTGTTGATATTCACCATCGTCTACGGGCTGTGGCGGCGATTGGCCAAACCAACGGCCAACCCGCCCCGACTAAAGTCGTCACTACGAACGTACAGCGATAGCAAAACGCCTGGCAACATGGCCATAGCGGTTTTCGCCCTCGGCCTGGGGCTGGTCACGTGGGTCGTCCGCATCTGGTACCCCATTGACCGCTGGGTGACGATCCTGCTGATGTCGTTAGAGATCGCTCATCTGCCGCAGTACATCCTCCTGTTTGTGGTCGGCATCATTGCCTATCGCCGCAACTGGTTCGTGGGGATATCCGATGCCGTGGGCAAACTGTGGCTAGGGATCGCTATCGTTTGCATCGTGCTGTTGCCCATCATCTTCGTGGCCGGGGGAGTGATGGAGGGGAAGGTCGATCTGTTCAAAGGGGGTGTTCAGTGGCAGGCTGTTGTCACTGCCTTCTGGGAGGCTTTCCTTTGCCTGGGGATGGTGGTCGGTCTACTGGTTCTGTTCCGCAAGAGATTCAACCAACAGGGCGCGTTGGCCAAAGCCATGTCTGCCGGTGCTTATACCGTGTACATCATCCACCAGCCGGTTCTCATCTTCCTCGGGCTGGTGCTGAGTGGCTTCCGCCTGCCTCATCTGCTCAAGTTCGCCTTGGTTGCTCCTGTGGCGGTGGCTGTTTGTTTCTTGCTCAGCAGCTATATCCGGAAGCTTCCTCTGGCCAGAAGCATCTTGTAAACACTGGTTCTATCCAAGGACTCGTCTGGCGTAGGGAATCCTTCGGATGAGACTGCTCAGCAGGAAACACACAGGCACGGCAATCAGGCCAGCAATGAAAAATTTCAAGATCGTCGGGATATTAATAGGTAGCAGTAGAATGTTCAGTGCATAAAGGATCGTTTGATGAATGATGTAGACCGTATACACGTTGGCGGCCATGGATTTGGCCATAGGTCCAGCCTGATTGAGCCTTTCCCGGAAAAAGTAAAGGAGAAAGACAATGATCCCTACCAAAAGAAAGGTTTGCCAGGCTGCAGCGGCAAAAGCCTGCCAATGCAGTCCGCCCATAAACTTTGCTACGTTCTCCTCACCTTCCAAAGCTCCCCCCAGAATAAGCATTGGAAAGAAGAGGAGAATAACCACTAGAGACATGATCCCCCAACGGCGGGCTTGCGCTTTCGATAATCGGCCGAACCAATCTCCCCGATAGGCCAAAACACCAATATAGAAGCAAAAGATGTAGTGGGCAAAGTATCCTGCTTGGAAATTTAAGAATATAGCCTTGCCAACAGGCCAAACCAAATGCTCAATAAACGTAAGAACTGTTAGAATTCCAATAAAGAGAAATAGGATAGCATCTGGAGGAAATCTATCCCGGTAGAGTTGGACGGACTGGATCGGCGCACTTTTAGCTAGGGCTCTGAAAATTACATAAATTATCGCAAAGAGTAATAATGCTTGTATAAACCAAAGAGGTCCAGGATCGTATTCTATTTTGATGGTATATGGACCACCTCTATAATAGACATCTAAAATATATTCGTTAATGTTAACAAGTATGGTTGTATAAATGACGATGGGAATCCCCAACCGGATCAGACGATCTATCAGGAATTGTTTGGAACCCTTTCTTTCAAACGATCGAGGGGTAAAATACCCGGCGAGAAGGAAAAAAGCGGACATAAAGTACGTGGCATTGACGGCATTGAAGAAAAATAAGAAAATAGGACTGATGTCATCCACTGCGGGGTCTTTGACACCCCAATTTCCCTCCCCGCCATAGGCCAGAGCGGCATGATGAAAAATCACTAAAATAGTTAAGTAAATCCTGAGATTATCTAAGAAAAATACTCTCGTCCGCGGTTTCGCACTTGCTTGCTCGGGCATTTTGCGCTCCTTCTTCTGTGGAGAATCGGTACTACCGGCAAAAGGTTTTGCCGATTATATCACACATTTCGCAATAGTCAAGTCACCCGTCAGCCGGTCACACGGGAAAGGAAGTGCACCACAATGACAGGGGAAAGGCGAAACGGCAGCATAAAGACACAAAGGAGGAACCCTTGAACACTCAAACTGTCAACAAATCGGCTCTGCCGCAGCGCCGGTGGGATATTGACTGGCTGCGGGTGATAGCGGTGGTGCTGCTTCTGGTGCCCTTCCATACTTACAGGATCTTTGATACCTTTGAAACCTGGTATGTCAAGAACGACCAGTTGAGTACTGCCTTGAACTGGTTCATCGTTTTTGGTGAGGCCGTTGCCATGCAGCTTCTGTTTCTCCTGGCGGGCGCTGCCACGTGGTTCGCGCTGCGCCGCCGCAGCGGCGTCCAGTACGCCAAAGAGCGCCTCATGCGGTTGCTGATCCCCTTTATCTTTGGGGTATTGGTGCTCGTTCCCCCGCAGTCCTACTTTGGGCTGCGCAACCATTCCGACTATGCTGAATCCTTTTTGCAGTACTATCCACGCTTTTTTGAATTCAAGCTGGAAGACCCGGGTGGCTATTACCTGGGTGGGTTTACGCCCGCGCACCTGTGGTTCATTTTCTACCTCTTTGTTCTTGCCCTGGTCGCACTGCCACTCTTCCTTTTCCTCAAGCGCGAATCGGGGGGACGACTGATCCACAGGCTGGCGACGTTCTTCACCCGGCCCGGCACGATTTTCCTGCTCGCCCTTCCGATTTACGTGATGGATCGGCTTCTCGACATTGACCCGGATCCCCTCTACTTTCTTACCTTCTTTATCTACGGTTACATCCTGATGGCCGATGCACGCTTTGGCGAGGCGATAGACCGGCACAAGGCAGTCGCGCTGATTCTGGGGCCGGGCGTGCTAGCGTGTGTGATGCGCTTGACCGGGGAACAGCCATGGCCCGCAGGCCTACCATGGTGGATCGAGCCAATCGTGGACGTCTACTACGACTCTGGCTTTGCTGCTTGGTTCATCATTATCGCTCTGCTAGGCTATGGGAAGCGATACCTGAATTCCCCCCCAAAACGCGGCCTGTCCGCCAAATTCCTGGGCTATTTTGGTGAGGGGTCCTATCCATTCTACATCCTCCATCAGACGGTGATCGTGGCCATCGGTTTTTACGTGGTCCAGTGGGATACCTCGGCCGCGCTCGGCACAGGCGCTAGCGTGCTGGTCAAATATGTGACGATTGCTGTGGCCGCGTTTGTGGCGACGACCGTTCTGTACGAGGTGCTGGTGAGGCGCATCAACGTCATGCGCTTCCTGTTTGGCATGAGGCTGAAAGTGAAAAAGGAGGCAGAATCATGAAAGAACGAAGGTACGATATTGATTGGGTGAGGGTTGTGGCAACGCTGGCCGTCTTTGTCTTTCACAGCGGTCGTTTCTT
>JBFEUB010000270.1:0-3923 GCA_041547605.1 Desulfobacteria bacterium | reverse complement strand
TTTCGGGGCTCCAATTACTATCCCGCCCGATCGGCATGTACTCGATGAACCGAACATGGTAGGGCCTTTGCACGGAAAGATCCGCAAAGTGCTGTAGCTCATCATCGTTAACCCCTCTGATGGCTACGACATTCAGCTTGATGGGTGAAAACCCCACCGCCTCGGCGACTTGAAGTCCTTCCCAAACGGCATCGAAACAATCGCGTTGGGTGGTCTTCGTATACTTCAACGGATTCAGTGTGTCCAGGCTAATATTGATGCGACGAAGACCCGCCTCAAACAGTGGCCCAGCCATCTCCTTTAAGAGGACACCATTGGTGGTGACACTCACATCCTCGATCTGTGAAATCTGACACACGGACGCAACGAAGTGTACAACGTTCCTTCTAAGGAGAGGTTCTCCACCCGTCAGACGGACCTTTCTCACGCCTAAATCAACGGCTATCCGGATCACCTCAAGAATCTCTTCATAGCTCAAGATGTCTGTATGATCCAAAAGCTTCAGGTCCTGCACCGGCATGCAGTAGATGCATCGCAGGTTACAACGGTCTGTTACAGAGATCCTAAGATAGGTAATCTCGCGGTTGTATGGGTCTAAACTTTGAGCCATAAGGGACTGCCACTTTCAAGCCCTTGTTTCTGAGCCAGTAGGTCCAGGTGCAAGGTCGAAATTTGCTCCACGAGAGAATAGATCGGGTGCTTCATACTCCTGCTGTCAACCGTTTTGAGGTACTTTTTGCACGCATCACACACATCCACCCGATAACCTTTTTCTTCTTCACTGAAGAAGTAATGTAAGGTCTTGTGGTCTTTATTCTCGCAGAACGGGCAGAATATTCTTGGGGCGTGCCACTCGTGGCCGCAAAAGCTGCAAACCAGAGATCGTTCCCCTTCGTCTCGAAGGATTGACAGCGCCGGGGGACTGCCACAAATAGGACAATACCCCCTTTTCCATGGGCCATCCTTATCCAGATATGTCGCCAACTGTTCGGCACAAAGACACAGGGAAGGCCTTATACTACTATAGGCAAAAAAAGCGAGGATCTTTTTATCGATCTCAAGTTCTTGGGCAGCTTTCGCCAGGTCGGTTTCATCTTCACTCAAAATCTTTGAAAACAGGTCGACTTCAAGCATTCCTCTGTCCAGGGCCTCGGAAAGCTTGGTACTGGCTTCAGCCAGCAACTCATTCGTAACCATAGCGAGCCGGCAGATCTCTCTCATCAGGGCCTCGGATGCTTTTATATCTATTGCAAAGTCCCCCCTGTTGATCAGAGGCAACCCCTCTTTTCGCTTAATTAAACGGAGTTTTTCTGAAATTTGGATCGGTTCGACCTGCACGTGGCCCTTTGTCTGCTCCTGGGCCAAGAAAACCTTTTCAAAAAAATCGAGTAATTCTTCATAGGCAGGTCGTTCCGCCTTAATCGCGGCCACGGCCCCTCTGATCTCATCCACAGTCACGATGTCCTTTTCCTGCATCTCCAAAATGCCGCTTTATTCATAATTTGACATAACACAAAAAAGGGGAGAAGATCAATCGATCTTCTCCCCCATGCTTGGGGTTTTCCATTTTTGTAGTTCGTCTCTGTCAGAAGCGGGCTGTTAGGCTGGTCAATGGCCTAAGAAGCCTCTTCAAGGCTACGGCTCTCGATATATCAAAGGTCCCGATAGAGGCCGTGGCAAATGGGTGATACAGCTGGGGATCCTCTGTGACCAAGAAGATCACACGAATGTCGTCAGGATCCAAGAGCTTGGCTTTGGGGTGGGTCCTCTGCACCACGGCCAGACGCTTCCTGGCCATGGCGAGTATCTCGTCTCGATTGGCGAAGTTCATGGCACCTGTGGGACAGGTCTGCACACAGGCCGGTAGCAGTCCGTTTTCTACCCGGTCAAGACACATGTCGCACTTGGCCAGGGTGCCATCTTTGGAGGCCCGCGGGATGTCATACGGGCAGGATTCGATGACTGCCTGCACATCCACATTCTTGGTATTGGCTGTATAGATCACCGCACCGGTTGTCGGATCTCTGAAGATCGCCGCAGGGTCATCAGCCGTCATTTGACAAGGCGGCTCCAAACAGTGGCGGCACTGATCCGGAAAGAAGAGCCACTTGAACTTGCCGCCGACCACCACTTCGCTGAACCTCACAAGCTTGTAAGTTACAAAGGAGAGATCCGCCGGGTTCTGATAGGTCCCACGGTTCACTGTTTCTTCTGCAGGCAGGTCATGCCACTGCTTGCAGGCAACCTGGCAGCCCCTGCAGGCTGTGCAGAGTGTCGTATCGATGAAAAAAGATTTGCGCGGCATATGGATCACCTCCTTCTATAGTTTGGATACATTGCACATAAAGGCCTTGGTTTCAGGGATCCGAGTATTGGGATCACCCGTTGCGGGCGTCAGCAGGTTTGCGCTCTCTTCTGTGCCGCTTTCTGGCCAGCGCCACCCAAAGCTCCACGGGAAACCGACTTGGTGAATAACGTTTCCTCCAATCCTAAAAGGTTTGAATCGTTTGGTCACAATGGCACTGCACTCCAGTGAACCCCGCGCAGATGTGGCCAACACCCGCTCGCCGTTCTTGATGCCCTTCAGTTTTGCCAGCTCTTCGCTCATTTCCACAAATACTTGAGGCTGCATCTCAAGGAGCCAGGGTTGTGGCCGGGTCATGACGCCGGTCTGCCAGTGTTCGACCACGCGGTAAGTTGTACCTACAAGCGGGTATCTCGGATCGCAAGTCAGATAGGCATCGACATCTGTTCCGTAGACAGGTGCCGTGGGATTCATCCTCTGCTTATTCATGAGATTTTTCTCAATAGGGCACTCGAGTGGTTCGTAATGCTCCGGGAACGGACCATCCGCCAACCCCGGTCCGAATATCTGGGCATGCCCGTGTTTCCTCATAATAAAGGCCCACTTGCTCTTGGGGTTGGGTTTATCCAGGCTGCCGAGTGGCGGCCAGCCCCCGTCTGGCACGTCTCCTATCCATCTGTCTCCGGTCCACCGAATGACCCAGTCCTGCTTATCCCAGGGTTCTCCGTTGAGGTCCACCGACGCGCGGTTGTAGATTATCCTGCGGTTGACCGGCCAGCACCAGGCAAACTTCGGATAGAGCCCAATCTTGTTGACTGCATCCTCCTGGCTTCGTCGGGCCGCCATGTTCCCTTTCTCCGTGTAACTATTGCAGTAGAGCCAGTTTCCTGAAGACGTGGAACCGTCATCCTTGAGGTAGGCAAAGCTGGGCACGAGCTCGCCCTTCTTGAAGCTCTTTTCCTTTGCCGGAAATGAAACGTCTTTCAAGAAATAGCCATTGATTTCTTTGGCTACCTTGTGAGAATCGTACTTGCCGTCCAAGGTATAGTCCCACTTCAGGTTCAGGATGGGCTCAGGGAAAGTACCACCTTTCTCATACAGTTCTTTGACCTTAAAGCCCAGTTCCATGATAATGTCGCCGTCCGCCTTGCTGTTCCCCAGCGCTTTTGGCCCCTGGTATCGCCATTGCATCCAGCGGCCGCTGTTGGTAATGCTTCCTTCCTTTTCGAAGGATACGCAGGCCGGGAGCATAAAGACCTCGGTCTTAATGGTGGCAGGATCCATCCCGGGCCCACGCCAGAAGGAACCGGTCTCATTGTCAAAGATATTCACGTTGACCATCCAGTCGAGATTGGCCATAGCCTTGCGGTTCTTGGCCGCGTTGGCTCCGCTACATGCCGGGTTCTGCCCCCAGGCAAAGAAGCCTTTGACCGTTCCGTTGTACATTGTGTCAAAGAGGTCGAGCCAAGAGTATGCCTTGCCATCATCCACCTTGGGCAGCCAGTCGTATCCGAAGTCGTTATCCGGGGTGGCATTTTCACCAAAGAACGATTTTAGCAGGCTCACAGAGTACTTCGGATAGTTTTGCCACCAGTTGGCGCTCAGCGGGTCATTGCTT
>JBFEUB010000269.1:0-3958 GCA_041547605.1 Desulfobacteria bacterium | reverse complement strand
TTCAAGCCGTCAGGCGCAACCGGAGCGCAACAACTCGGGCAGAGCCCTCAGACAGCTTGCAATTTTAAACGCCAGTCACATTCAAAAATCTTCTCCAAAATTGCACAATGTCGTTCGCCAAATAATATTTTCAATCATCAACGACTTGCGAGCAAACGGAACATGTTTTTGACAATCAGTATAGCGCAAAGCTTCACTCCGTGCCACAATTTTAGCGAAATAAGCTTAGAACTTTTAACAATTTCCAAACCAATAGTGAGCAAATGGGGCTGAAGATCGTTTCAACCTTTTCTTGTAGATAATTCCGAAATAAAAAGGATGCTGGAAAACCCAGCATCCTTTTTCTTTGCTCTACGGCCAGCTCAAAATCTGGTCCGCTAATACGAGGCCAATTCATCCAAATCGATGCCGTCCCTTTCAAATTGTGCATCTCGCTTCTCGCGGGCCTCATTAATCTCTTTCTTGCTCCAGGCTTCGACAATCAGAGCGTCGGATACAAGTTCCCAAATGTATTTGGTCTCGATCTCCAGGTCAAATTCCTTGGTCAGACTCTTCATGATCTGGTCGCGGCAGTTATGGCAAGGGGCAATCACCAGCTCAGCGGCGGTAGCCTTGATTTGATCCGCCTTCCACTTGCCGTAGTCAATCCGCTCCTTGGCATACGGCCCGGCCCAGGCACCACCCCCCGCGCCGCAACACAAATTGTCCATCGGACTGTCAATCATCTCCACCGTATTTTCACAGCACTGGGCGGTAATCCACCGAGACATCTCCCCGTAGTGATCGCCAAATGCCATCTGAGACTTTCTCACGTAATTGCAGGGGTCGTGCACCGTGGTGAGCTGAGGATGCATAGACTGATCTATCCTAATCCTCCCTGTTTCAATGTATTCTCTCAGAAGATCAAATATGCTCAGAATTCTAAATTCCTTAAACGCTTCTGGAAACCATGTGTTGAACCCGAACCGGGTGGCAAAATAGGCATGGCCTCATTCCGGATACAGGATGGTTTTCACCTTTAGCCGACGGGCGTTTTCCAGCACGCGTCCTACCTGCACCTTCATGCTCTCATCGTCTCCGGAAAACAAGCCCCAGTTGACGCCTTCCCAGTTGACGGAAGAGACTGTCCAGTTTTCCTTGGCCGCATAGAAAATTCTCCACAGAGATTTCATGTCGTCCGGTTCAGCAAAGGGCTCCTTGGAATTGATGGTGACTATGATGTTGGCGCCCTCCGCATCCACGGGGACATAAAATCCAGGACAGGGCGTACGTTTCCCATCCTCTTCCATTTCGACGCCCAGGCTTGCCAGGAGATGGAGCATATCATTTTTCGGTATGCCGAGGTTGTTGCCCCTCTCGATATTCGTCATTGTTCCTTTATGTAGCGGTCCGGGGACCTTGTCCCTGTCCCGAACTGTTCGGCATTGCCGGAACGTCTTCAACAACTCAGCACCTTGGGGGCACTTGTACTGGCATCGACCGCACAGGGTGCAGACCCAAGGCCATCTAGAATCGATGATCTCCTGTTCCAGTCCCAAGGCTATGGCTGTCAAGGCCCTTCTGGGATCCCAGCCAGGTACCAACCCTGTTGCCGGACATGCGCTCGCACAGGTACCGCATGTAAAGCATATGTTTGCCCATTTTGGCTCCAAGCCCAGCTTGCTTTTTGGGCGTTTGTCCAAATCTATGACGTCCATCTAAATCCTCTCAACACATGAACAATTTTGTGCAACTGTTCTTTTGTACTATAAGATATGGAAAAGCACAATAGCGGGCTTGTCTGATTGAAGCCCCCGGCAGATCCGATAAAAGCTGGAGAGGAGAAATTCGCTCGCCATTGTAGTTCACACAAGGCACTTCAGAGACCTCCAGCCGACATAATCTTTATTTCATAGGACAAGGTGCGGAAGCAGGTGATTTAAGATTAATTTTATTACTACTGTTTAAATAGGAATTGCCCACTTAACATACCAAGGAAACAGGTTTTTTACTTGACAGTCAGGGGCTGTTATGATACCCAGGACCTCTATCTGTTTTAGCAAGCACGTCTTGCCTGCTCTTAACTAATCCTTAATCTAAGAAGCTTTGGAGGTTGTCATGTATGAATTTGTGACCGGTCCACTTGCTTGGATAGCCTTTGGGATTTTCATCATTGGGATGATCGTTAAGGTTGTTTCTGTTATTCGCCTTACGTCGCAGAAGGACAAGGTGGTGTTTAATCATTGGAGCTGGGGATGGTCATTCCGCTCGATTTACCGCTGGCTTATCCCATTTGGCAGCCGCAGTATGAGAGAAAAGCCTGGTTTGACCATAGCAGTCTTTGTCTTTCACATATGCTTGCTGGCGGTACCGATTTTCCTTTTGGGCCACGCTATCATGTGGGATGAAAGGTGGGGCATCAGCTGGTGGTCATTTTCTGAAATGACCGCCGATTATATGACCTTACTCCTGATAGCTGCTGCTATATTTTTGCTTATCCGCCGAATTGTATTGCCCGAGGTAAAGATTGTAACCAGTGCCTATGATTACCTGCTGCTCGCCATTGCTACTGCACCCTTTATCACCGGCTACATGGCCTACCATCAATGGTTTGATTACAAGACCATCTTGATTATCCATATCCTGTGCGGCGAAATCATGCTGATTGCTATACCATTTACCAAATTGAGCCATATGATTCTGTTCTTCTTCACCAGAGCCCACATCGGGAGTGAGTTCGGTCAAAGAAGAGGGGCTGTAACCTTTTAGAATGACTACACACTTCGGTGTCAGGCGGTAAACCATAAGTTAGGAGGTCAAAAATGGCTGAACCTGCTGTTGATACAAACGTGATAAAGCAGAGGCTGGCTGCCTTAAAGGGCGGTCGCTTCAAGACATGGTTGCAGCTGTGCGCACACTGCGGTTATTGCGCGGACAGCTGCTTTTTTTACCAGGCTCACGACAAAGACCCAAAGTACATGCCCGCTTATAAAGTGATCCAGACCCTCGGAAAGCTTTATAAGAAGAATGGTGAGGTGAGCAAGGAAGAGCTTGAAGAGATGGCGAGCATTGCCTGGGGAGATTGCACGGCCTGCCGGCGGTGTTCCATGTACTGTCCTTTTGGCATCGACATCGCTGTTATGATCGCTGCAACACGGGCTATACTCTGCAGCCAGGGGCTTGCCCCAGACGCCCTCATGGATGCGGTGAAGAACTACTGGGAGTTCGGAAACCAGATGGCTGTCACCGAAGAGGATTTGTCTGAGACCCTTGAGTGGATGGCGGAAGAGACTGAAGAGGAAATGCCGGGCCTGACCATCCCCTTTGAAAAGGAGGGCGCTGACATGATGTACACGATCAACGCCCGGGAGGCCAAATACTATCCTCAGGATATCGCCGAAGCAGCCATGATCTTTTACGCAGCTGGAGAGAACTACACTTTTCCCAAGATGGGCTGGGATGACACCAACCTGGCCATGTTTGCGGGTGAAATGAAGTGTGCGGCCCATGTGGTAAAACTTTGTTACGATAATGCAGAGAGATTGGGGGTAAATAGAATCGGGGTTACAGAATGAGGGCACGCATACCGTGCCCTTCGGTTCGAAGGGCCTTATTGGTTAGGATTACCCGGTGGTGAACCCCCCATTCCGGTTGTTCACAGTGTACAACTCTTTTCCGATTATGTGCGAGACGGCCGCATCAAGATCGATCCTGCCAAAAGAATCACAAAACCGGTGACCTATCAGGATCCCTGCAACATATCCAGAAATGGCGGGCTTTGGGAACCAGCAAGGTATCTGTTGAATCAGCTGTGTACAGACTTCCGGGATATGGCAGACAACCGCGAGTACAATCATTGCTGTGGCGGCGGTGGTGGCTATATCCCTATGGGCCCACCGTTCAAGAGGAGAAGGATGGAGTCGGGCAGGGTCAAGGCCGAGCAGATCCGAGAGACCGGGGCCGAGATGGTCATTGTCCC
>JBFEUB010000268.1:0-3959 GCA_041547605.1 Desulfobacteria bacterium | reverse complement strand
GTCATACTTCCACAGCTTTCTTTTACAGGCTGCACATTTTATAACTAACACAACAAATTTTCCTGTGCTCTATGAGCCTTGAGCTATCACCCGAGAACAATCTGCCCCCTCTTGTTTTCTGCGGTTACAAATCCTGATAACCCAAATTATGCGAAAGATAGGCCCAAACAAAGCCACTCCTTTTTTACCGGCATGCTCCCCGGACACGCAGTGCTGCCGCAGGGCAGAACCCCCGCCCAGAAGGGGGGGAGGCTCGACTAACGCCGTGTAAGCAACCAGAAAACCAGGCTGAATACGACAAGGATGACAAAAAACTTGAGCGCCTGATATGCCCTGGGATGCTCTTTCTGGCGTTCCTCCAAATAGCGTCCCAGCAGTGCGACCTTGACACTAAAACCACATTCCGGGCAGGACCCCGCCTGGTCGGATATTTGCTTCCCACACTGGGGACATTCAATCATACCCATAATACCGCCCACCCGTATTCTGCTGGACCGCTGGGCACAAAAAAACAAAGCGTCATACCCCTCATCTCCTCTCACCCCGCTTTTTTACTCGTGCCAGTGGAGCTCTACTCCAACAAATCAAGGACGCCCATATTTCCCGCCGAGGCTCTTCAACTTTTCTTACCCAGGCGTTTCACAAGGGCCTCCGCCATATCCATCGATGAGGGGTCATCTGCAAAGTGCCGTTCCTTTGGTTTGACTTATGTCGCAGAACATGTGCTCAAAATCGCTTGTTCATGTAAAGGGTGCACCCGCTACGACCCATGAGTGCTTCGTCCTGTCTCATACCACGACATCCGGCAACCTAATCCTTGTGTGAGAACTTAAGCACTTTCGGTGCGACCAGTCTTTCAAAATCCTTGTATGACAGTCTTAATAGCTCGCTATGAGAACCTGCATTGAATGCGATATCCTCACCTTCGGCCAAGCTAGCCGCCACAAAAACGTCCATTCCGTAAAGATTGCCAAACGGCGGCATCGCACCAACCTCGCATTCGGGAAACAAGCCCTCAAACTCTTCCTCACTGGCAAGTTCAATGGAACTCGCTCCTGTAGCTTCCTTCAACATCTCAAAGTCAACCCTGTATGAGGCGGGCAGAACAGCCATCGCCATCTTACCATCGATTCTGACCACCACCGTTTTGGCCAAGTCCTTTCCTGGGATGTGTGCCGACGCTGCAATCTCTTGGGCTGTGTAGACCGGCGAATGACCAATGGTTACATACTTAATTTTGTTGCTGTCGAGATATTCCTTCAACTTCTTTACTGGCATGGCGACCTCCTTTTCGGCGGTAACGTCGGTCCTCAGAAGTCAGATCCAACACCTCACCCCCTCCTTTCTATCACACCGAACAACATGACAAATTTTGTGCATAGTCTGAGACGTTGATCCCTTTATTTTACGTTTTTCCCATCGCCCAATAAGCTATAGCAACATCTTCAAGAGAGCAGTTTGGGCAACAGCCGTGCCTAACCCCTTTGAAGTGCAGGATATAGCCGCAGAAGTGCGAAGGCACACAGAGAGTGACCTCTTTTTCTGTGTGTCCTAATCATGATATTTTTGCCATAATACCCGCTCCAATATGCGGATGATATTATGAGATTCTTCATCTATTTGGCTCTCCCTTACAAACCTGTCTTTTGCAAAGGTATTCAATCTCGATAGCAGTAATTCACAAACCTCGTGGAATGCTGCCTTGCGTACTTCTGAGTCCGTCGGCTTTAAACCGATCCATTGTGTTGAAAGGGCAATTGTGCAGGTACGACCCTGCTGGTCGGTTATGCAGACTGCCTGCTCAGTTGAAAGGTACTGTTTGTGCTCAAAGTAGACCTCCCAACCCGCCAGGCCAAATATGTCAATGAACTTGCGAATTTCATTGCAAAACAACGTGAAATGTCGTTTGCTCGTTTTATAGACTTTTTCTTGCGGCATCTATCCCTCCTTTTGCGTTTGTTCCCAACAATCACAGTGCAAGATAGTCAACTCTCAGCTTTCAACAATCAGCACTTGGGATCGCCTCGCCCGCTTTCGCGCTCAAATCCGATTGCTCGAAGGCAAAGGGAAAAGGCGAAAAACGCAAAGCGAATTAGCAGATATTTCATACTTCAAAGCAACCCTCAGTCTCATGTGCCCGTTGCTGCTCAAAGCAGTTTGGGATAATGGTACGGGTTGCAAAGACGACAACTGCGCGGGTTTATCACCTTGGCTATTGTTCATAGTCTATGGGGTCTTTGATACCCGCCTCTCTGAAACCTTTTTTTCTCAAGAGGCAACTGTCACATTGGCCACAGGCTGTGCCGTCTGATGATGGATCATAGCAACTGTGGGTCATGCTGTAATCAACACCGAGTTCGATTCCCTTTTTAATAATCTCTGATTTGGTCATATGAATCAGAGGCGTCCTGATTTTTATTTGTGTTCTACCTTCAACACCCATTTTGGTGGCTAGGTTGGCCATTCGTTCAAACGCCTCAATGTATTCAGGCCGACAGTCCGGATATCCACTGTAATCGAGAGCATTCACCCCTATAAAGATGTCCGATGCCTCTAGAACCTCTGCCCAGGCGAGTGCCAAGGAGAGAAAGATTGTGTTTCGCGCTGGAACATACGTGGCCGGGATATCTCTTGCCATTTCCTTTTCGGTTCGAGCTTTTGGTACGTCGATTTGATCGGTCAGGGCCGAGCCACCGACCTTTGCCAGGTCAATATCGATCATGAGATGTTCTTTAGCCCCCAGTGCCTTTGCAACCCTTTGGGCTGCCTCCAACTCAAGGGTATGGAGCTGTCCATAGCGAAAGCTGAGGCCGAAAATCTCGTAGCCTTCCTGTTTAGCGAAAGCCATGGCTGTTGTGGAATCAACACCGCCACTTAAGAGGATAACAGCCTTTCTATTGGTGTCCATCCACGCTTTCCTTTTAAACGCCCCTTTGATTAGGATCCCAAACCACTTTATGGAGCTGCAGATGAAGTCTCACATTTAGATGATCTTCCAGGATCCATTTTGCCAAATCCTTGGGGGCCATTTTCCCGTGAAGAGGCGAGAGATGAACTGCGTTTACTTCTGAGGTGCTGATGTTATGGTGATCCAGAACCTTCTTGGCGTAGTCATAGTCGTCTCTGTCCCCGATAACAAATTTTATCTCGTCCCCTTCTGTCAGCTTGGATAGATTGCCCCAATCGTTTTTGTTCGCCTCACCACTCGAGGGGCATTTTACGTCAAGGATCGTAATACACCGATTGTCAACTTGCCCGATGTCTTGAGAGCCGTTCGTTTCCAGTAGAACCTTATAGCCCTTCTCTAGCAAGTCATGAACTAAGGCAGGCGTTTCTTTTTGGATTAAGGGTTCTCCACCGGTAACTTCAACCAAAGAACATTGGTGTGTTGCGATTTGGTTGACAATGTCACTGAACGCTACGTCTTCACCCGCTTTATAGGCGTACTGCGTATCGCAGTATGAACATCTCAGGTTACATCCGGTCAGTCTGACAAAGACGCACGGGCAGCCAGCATATGTTGATTCTCCTTGAATGCTGTAAAAGATCTCGTTCACCTTCAGAGCCATCTATTCCTCCCAGTAAGAAGCACCAGCATGCGGGGTCTCTGAGACCTTGACCTTGGAAACTTGAACCCTGTCCGAGTTTAGTCTATTCCCCAACGCCTTGTATAGAAACTTCGCAACATTTTCAGATGAGGGGTTTACATCCTCAAACGCAGGAAGTTCATTCAGGTTGAAGTGATCAAGGCCTTTGAGCACAGCCCTGACAGCCTCCTCGATATCCTTGAAATCAATCCCGATACCGATCTCGTCCAGGTCCTTGCACGTGACAAAGACTTCCACCGCCCAGTTGTGCCCGTGCAGGCGAGCACAATCGCCCGGATAACCTTCAAGAGAATGGGCCGCAGAAAAATGGGTTTTTACGTACACTTCAAAGATGCCGGGCATACGCCCTCC
>JBFEUB010000267.1:0-3960 GCA_041547605.1 Desulfobacteria bacterium | reverse complement strand
GGCTTGACGAGGCAGATCAAGTGCCCTGGGTGTTTCATGAACTTTAGAACAACCGGGACCACAATCTTTAAAGAAATAAAGGAGACGTCAATACAGACGAGATCCACAGGGGAGGGGAGGGCACCTTCATCAAGGTGCCGAATGTTTGTCCGTTCTATGACTTTGACTCGTGGGTCGGATCGCAGTGCCCAGTCGAGTTGGCCGTAGCCCACATCCACAGCGGTTACGTGTTTTGCGCCGTGTTTGAGAAGACAATCCGTGAAACCGCCCGTAGAGGCCCCAACATCAAGGCACGTGAAGCCCGCCACGTCCATGTTGAAATCCCGCAGGGCTACCTCCAGCTTGATGCCCCCGCGGCTCACGTAGGGGCTCTCCTTGCCAGTGATCTCAATGCCTGCATCAATGGCTACCAGACTGCCCGCCTTGGTTTTTCTCTCGCCGTTGACCAAAACCTCACCAGCAAGGATCATTGCCTGGGCACGCTGACGGCTCTGGGCAAAACCCCTTTCGACCAACAGGACATCAAGGCGCTTTTTGGAGCGTTTCACATAGCTTGTCCGTTGTTTGTTGTTCGCGGCCCGTTGTGGCGTTCATGACCAATTACAAGCGAATATGCCAGCTCATTGCTCGTCTGGTGATCCTTGATGACGTGCTGCTCGTTCAAACTTCTCCAGCTGGCTTTCATAATACGTCCTGTCTTCCGGTTGCATGGCCAAGGCCCTCTTGATCGTGACAATGGCTCTTTCATGCAATCCATTGACATAATAGCTCTCTGCCAGGGTGTCGAGGATATGAGGGGCCGGTTTGAGTGCTGAAGCATGTATAGCATACACAAGGGCCTTGGAGGGTTCCCGGTACCGGGTCTCTTCGCAGGTGGCATAGAGCCACGCAAGGTTATTTAGAGTTTCTGGATCGCCGGGAGCAAGCTCGAGCGATTTTTCATAGGCCTCGATCGCATGGCTATACGCCTTATCCTGGTAGTAAAATGAGCCAAGCATACTATGCAGCCGCGCGTCTTGTGGATTTCGTTCAACTTCTCTGATCAGGACCTTTTGCAGGAAGTGTTTGTTCAATGTCTTTCCCATCTCACCGAAATTGATGGCATAGCCTACATATCCGGTACACAAAAGCCCGCCCATGAAGAGCAGGATGCTCGTGCGCAATTTTCGGTCGTGGCCGGTGATCATCCGCCTGTCTGCTTCACAACGATTCAGAAAATCGATTCGCTGGCGGATGCTGAAATGATGCCAGCTCGGCCTGTCATGGCTCTGCCCGCTGTAAACGGCGATCTTCTGCAGGGATGAAATCAGCCACAGGCTGCTTCCCAGGAGATTAAAGGCATAAAGATCCGCCTGTCGCTCGCAGTTGCGCATAAAGTATCCGAACACGTAACGGAAGTATATTACCAGTGTGAACGCCATGGCTATGGCGAGTGCGATCGATGTCAGGGTAACCTGTTCGAAGCGGATGTCGCGTGCAACAGGAAACAACAGATTGGCATATAGGATGGCATAGAGGATTAAGTCAAAGACAGCATAAGAGAGTACGACAAACCCGAGGAAGAATACGAGATAGAAGAGGAGGTGTTTTTTCTTTATGTGACCGATCTCATGGGCCATGACGGCGTCGATCTCATTATCGTCCAGGATCTTGAGAAGACTTTCTGTAACTAGGATATATCGGAACCTTTTGATCAATCCCATGACTCCTGCGGTGAGCAGTTTGCCTTCAAAGATTGGCCACTTCAAAATGTTGTTGTATTGCAGCTTGGCCTTTTCGCACATGGCTTCAATGCGTTGGCGCTTCGGGCCATATGGTAAAGGGCGACATCGCCAGAAAAACTTGATCATGGAAGGCGCGATAATCACCAAGGCAACCAAAAAAAGTGTAAAGAAAATGACTTGCCCTTCCGATGAGGCGAGCAGGCGCTTCAGGGCGGATGCCGGCAACAAGTTGATGATGTCCACGCCTGCCGAAATCAGGAGCCAGGGCAAGATCACAGGAAAGTTGAACGAGACATTGGAAAGAACATAGGATGACCTGGAGAGTTCGGTTTGAAACAGGGTCTTGTACGGTTCGTAGGCCGCCGCCCATATGATGGCGAGGTAGCCCATGAAGAGACCAATGAACAAGAGGGCTGTAAGGGTTGGGGAGCCCGGAAAAGGAGGAATGCTCAAAAAGAAGAACTTCAGGTTTAAGACATAGATGTTGATGGCAAAGATAATAATGGCCAGGATGGCCTGTCGATGGAATAGCCGGTCAAACTCTCCATGCATGCCAAGGGTGCCCTTGCGCGCAATCTTTATGGAAAGGACGCTAAAAGCAGCTCTTGTAGTTATTACAAGGATGGCTATACCCAGCAAGAACATACCCAACGTCTCAGAGGGGCTAAGATAGGGATGTTCTGGTGGATGATAGGTGGTGTAGATCAGAAGGACTAGAATGAAGTAAATAAAATTGGCATACATCGGTTATCCTGCGCAACCCGACTCATTGAGCGCTAAAAGAAAAGCCGCCCGGAGCGGCTCGAAAAGGGTGTGCCGTTAGGTCATTCTCAAGGGGATATCAGCGTGTTCAGAGCGATGAAGCTTTGCCGAACGTCCCAGGAGTGCGGTGCGTGTGAGGTGGTCGGGACGACTGGATTTGAACCCGATTCAAGCCTCATGACTACCAGTTGTAAACAGTGATAAACCTTCATCTATCAAAAATAATTGGCTCTTCCGGAAAACCCCTTCTTTGTCCAGATATGATAAAATATCACCTTATGGCACTGGTGTCCATCAAAAATGGGCACAAAGCCTGCCAAGGGGAGGTGAACCTTCACCAGACCGTCATGCAGCTTGAGGTTCTTTCTTGACCAGCTTGATTTTTGCTTGACCTTGCAGAGGACTGAGGGGAAATGGGCTGATGCCTCAGTCGAGATAATGCTGTTTTAGCTTTTGAAACTCCCTTAATTCCTGGGGTGATATTTTAAAGGGGGACGATCTTTCTTTCTTCTCTGATAGTAAAATCGGGCCTTTCAAACTGTTCTTTTCCGGCTTATCTTGGATGGGGTCCTTGATGTTTAAACATTGAAAATGTATTGCCGGCTCATCAAGGTCTTCCACGTCAATTATGTGGTACTTAACCAGATGAATGGGCAATTCTTGAGATAGATTATCCACTATGTAACAGATCGCAGCGGAAAATTCATGAGAGAAGAGGTACATATCCCATCCGGTCTTCCCATTGAATAAAATCTTACCCGCCGTGATACATTCTGCAAGCCATAGACCGTAACAAATTGATGCAATAAAGAACTTCTCACTGCTCTCCCCATAACATAGCCTCACCACGGTTAGGTTCGTCTTGTCTTTATTAAAGAACAACAAGTCCGATGAACCGAACTCGAGGGAATGAATGTTTTCTATGGGAATGAGATACTCATCGGAGTCAGACTGCAGTAAAAAGCTTTTGGTGGCATCCACCAATTCCTCTTTCGGAATCGCTCCGAAGTCAGCCTCATATGTTGTTTTCAACATTTTCCAATTCCTCAGAGCTACCGCCAAGTGATGATGTTTTCTATGGGCAGATCCGCGAGCTGTCGTATACCAAGAGAAGCACTTGCGTTTGATCTGTGCAGCAATAAAGGAGTGCACGTAAGGACTGACTGAGAGAAATCATCGCCTTTTGGAATCATGCCCATGAAGCGCACTTCGGTTGAGAGAAACTTGCGTGCCATTTCAGCTACTGTACCGAGGACCGGCTAAAGCCTATACCTTGATAACAGAATTTAAGCCGCCAAAAAAATCGTCAACTGTTTGGTCGTTTTCGGGATCATGCACCCAATGACCATCGAGGAGGTATTTGTACTGGTATGTGCCTGGCTTAAGCTGCATGTTCTTCCGCCATATCGGCCTGCCGTGGAAATCGGTAAAATGAAGACGCTCAGGCACCCACTCATTGAAATCGCCAGCAATC
>JBFEUB010000266.1:0-3980 GCA_041547605.1 Desulfobacteria bacterium | reverse complement strand
AT
Organism: Desulfobacteria bacterium; assembly: GCA_041547605.1. Taxonomy (GTDB): domain Bacteria; phylum Desulfobacterota; class Desulfobacteria; order Desulfobacterales. The sequence goes on along the minus strand of JBFEUB010000266.1, from coordinate 3,978 downwards.
TGGAAGATGGTTTTTTCTGCGGTGTATAAAATTTTTGGACAGGCTGGTAAACTTGCGCTTATGATGGAAAGCAATAAAGCATTGAAGGCAAATGCCGGTAAAATTCGTTCCGCTATGGCTTCAGAATATCTTTCAAAAGAAAGCGTGTCTATAAGTATGGGGGAACCTTTTCTGAACTGAATGTTATACGCGCTAGAGTCTTTCAGGCACATATAGAAATCAAGTGCCTTCTTCGCGATCCTCAGTGTAGTTAAGGCGGCGTCTTTCAACTGGCTAAAACACCACTCATACGGGTACGATATAAAGGGTATGAACTCGGGCTTTATTATCTTATATGCTTCATCAGACCTTGCGTACTCAGGACCAACTTCATTGTGCGAAATGAGCAACTCATCATTTACAAGCGTTTCGTAAAGACAAGAGCTCATCAAATAATCATAATGTTTTTTGTAGCCTCTATTTACTTGACGGTAGATGGTGTCGTCTTGACGAAAAACAAACCCGCTCGGGTCCCTAAATGACCCTAATCTATTTTCTTTAGCCTTCATCCTTTTCTTGCCGTTTTTCCTTAAAGAATAACTCGTTGAAATAGCTCTTAATTTTCTTCCAGAACAGCTTAACGGCAAACAACCCTCCGACCAAGAAAGCTATCATAACCTGAAAGATATAGCTGCCAGTTCCTGGATCAATGTATGCATAAGCCTTGCGGGACAAAACACAAAAAACCAGCAGAACAAGAACAAGCTTGGCCGCAAAATTTATGCAATATTTCAACGCAGTCCAGACGCGACTCACATTGCCACCCCCTCGTTTATGGTCGCTGCTTCCCCCATAGGCAGACTCGGCAGCCGGACGCTTAGCCTCCGACTTCTTAACATCTTGCATTAAGAAACTATCTTTGCATACCAACTTCGTCATCTACATCTGAACGCTTTTCCCACGGAATCTGAATGAACGCCTCTCAACTCAATTGCCACAACGGCCCGAGCAAGCATGCTTCTTATCTGATATATCCTACAATGATAACTATTGACCAAAATAGCATGAAATATTCTCGGTCACCAAGCTAGGTTTCTATGTGACTAATACCATGTTTGAGTCGAAAAAATTTCCGTCGCGCTTGAGTCCGAAAGAGTCTTTGTAACGTAGAGAGAAACTCGCAATACGCATGCCAACTGCCTTCCTGTCCGGTATCGCTCTGCAGACAAACAGGAACTGACCTCGCAAAATCAGAAACAGAAATCAACATTCACCACATCCTGTTTCGGGTCTTTGCTATTGAGGGTAAATCGCATGGGGGATAGACTATAGGAAACTGACGTCCCACTCGAACAACATGCAAAATGTCACATTAATGGGACCTTGGTGAATCGGGGTTTTGCCATTAAGTAGCCGTACTATCATGAAAATCAATCAAGATAGCGGCCTTAGGAACAACACGTAGACTGTAGAAAGCAAAATGAACCTGAATCAGGTTAAGTCGCCTGTGCCGTGCGGTATATTTTCCCTCGTTCAGCCCTCATTACCAGACTCTGCTTTTGCAGGCCGTGGAGCACTTTTAGAGAGAAATTTGATAATGTCTGTCCTGCTGATAATCCCTACCAACTTCCCGTCCGACAAAATAGGAACTCTTCGAAAATTATGTTCTACGAGGCCTCTAAAGACTTTAATTAGGTCATCGTTTTCGTCAAAAGACATGATGTCACTAGTCATCAACTCTGCAACCGACTTGACTTTTCCTGTCGCGTTAAGCAACATTCTCAATACATCCTTTTCTGTCACCATGCCCAATAAATCCATATCGTCCGACACTACGGGCACGCCTGTGATCCTGTTCTGGACTAATATCTTCATTACGTCGCCTATGGTGGAGTCTTCTGTTACGGTGATCACCTCCGTACGCATGATATCTTTAGCACAGATCATAGCGTCCTCCTTACCTCAGATCTAAACCAGTATGCCCTCTTATAGTGTTGGCAGACACATTTGGCGTTGAGAACCATATGATAATCCCAGCATATTTGTCAAGAAATGAAGCCCTTCCGCCATAAAGCTTGAGGGTTCTGCCCTACCAGTGCTTCGCATCCAGGGAGCGGGCCGGTCACAGTGACAGCGAAAACAAAGAGGTTTGCATGTACCCTTGACAACCATGCATCTTTTTGTGAAGCTTCACAAGAAGATATTAATGGGGACGTCAAACAGATTGCATGTATTTGTGGGCTTATTTGAATGTAAGAGACTCAATGTTCACCGCCCGTTCCTTTCAATCAGTTGAGACACAGCGTGGCGTGAGTTTATTATTTTTTGCCTCACAGAGCTCTCAGAGAACCCAGAGTTTCTTAATCAGATTTCCTGAGAGGAGAAATCTGATCAAATTGCTATCCCGCTCCTGCCGGAAAAGGTCTCGGTCTGAGCTACATTCGGCCTGAGCTCATGTCGAAGGCAGGTTAGAGGACTGAGAGCTTGAGCGCCAGCGGGACAGAGTCATTGTTTCCGAGTTCTCAGCGTCTCGAACGACCCTGAGCATTGCGGAGCGGGAGTGGGCGGTTAACAATTGATCAAGGGAGGCGATCCATGTCCACGGTGAAGCCCATAAAAGACATTGAATATTTAGAGCAGCTCATGGCTGAGGGATATGTACTCAGAGGCAGAAGACGCGACCCCGAAAGAGACATGACTGCACTGAAGAGGTTTTTCGCAAAAGACTATGAATTAATGCCAGAGGATTGGCTGTTAGACAGGGGATACAAACTAGTAGAACCCAGCCCCCTAACCAAGGGATACACGTTGGCATATAAGTTAATTGACGAGTTTCCGGATCAATACTTCAGATCAGGTTACAGTCTGGTCAAAGGTGACGAGGAGGTCTTTCTGTATCTTAAGCTGAAAGAAAAACTATGACGGGAGCAGAATACCACCTGCAAAGCCCAGGAGGTCTGAGGAATACTTGGCCCTTCCGGGCTTCAGGAACATATATTCTGCCGCAGACCCACGCAGACTATTGTGGCGACGACCTGTCGCCACAAGGAGTGTCGTGCCCTTCGGGCAAGTACAAAACAGCTTCTTTTTTTCGAGATAGCGAAGGAAATCTTTGTCCGGTCAGGTCGACCGGACAAAACAGTCTGTGTCCGTCTGTGTGGGTCTGCGGCGCAACCTTTTTTCTTAACCCTGAATGGAAGTGGGCGATCAACAAAGGGCCTGATAGAGCTCTTTTGCATGATAGGAACTGCGTACAAATGGGCCGCTGGCAACTTCAGCAAAACCCATCCCAAGGGCGGCTTCCTTCCACTTATCAAATTCCTCAGGATGAACAAAGCGTTGAACCGGTAAGTGTTCCTTTGTCGGCTGAAGATATTGACCGAGTGTCAGCATGGTGCAGCCCACTTCGAGCAGGTCATGCAGCGTCATGGTGACTTCTTCGGGAGATTCTCCGAGACCCAGCATAAGGCCGGACTTGGTCGGCATGGCGGAATCGAAGTCTTTGGCCCACCTGAGGCATTCGAGTGACCGACGGTAGTCTGCCTCTGGCCGCACAGAAGGATAAAGCCGCGGGACGGTCTCAATATTATGATTCAAGACATCTGGACGAGCCCCTAAAACGGTTTGAAGCGCATCTCTCTTGCCCTGGAAGTCCGGTATCAATACCTCCACAAACACCCCGGGGATTGTTTTGCGAATCTCTCTGATTGTGCCTGCGAAAAAACTGGCTCCGCCGTCCACAAGATCGTCCCGGGTCACCGAGGTGATGACCACATAGCTCAGCCCCATGCTTCGTGCCGTTTCGGCCACCCTGACTGGTTCTTCTGGATCGGGCGGGCCTGATGGTCCGTGTCCCACAGCGCAGAAGCGGCAGTTCCGCGTGCAATAAGACCCCATAATCAAGAATGTTGCGGTCTCTCTGGAAAAACACTCCCAAAGGTTGGGGCATTTGGCCTCCTGGCACACTGTGTGAAGTTGGCTTTTCTTCAGCACACCCCT
>JBFEUB010000265.1:0-4006 GCA_041547605.1 Desulfobacteria bacterium | reverse complement strand
GTCCCGAAAACGCTCACGGAGTGAGGAAAACGGCTTTACGATGACTCCATGTTTTTTAAAGAAACTTCTGAGACGCGACACTAGAAGCCATCTCAGAGATTTGTCTGACGCCCCCTGGCGGTAACTAAGCTGCGTAACAGAAGCAACATATTGAAGCTCCCTGCAACAAGCTGCAGGAAATCTCCGACTGTAAGGAAGGGTACCATTTTTAGATTCGCTCGCTAACCCTGTGGCAAGCTACAGGGAATGCGCTCGCTGTTGCAGTTCAAGAGAACCGCTTAGGCAACAGTCCGAAAAGTATTGACCGAAGAGTGGCCACCTGGTAGGCTGCGCCGCGATTAAAAGGACAAGCGGGCCTGCGGTATGGCGCCGTTCACGACTCCAGGAGTCGACCGCCCGTGTGGACAGCATGAATCAAATGCTACCAAGGGCCCTATGGTTTCAATGGTTGTATAGATTGCGAAACTTAACTTCGTATCGCGGTTCGAGGCCGGGGGATTGGAATTGAAAATTGCCATGCGAAAACGCTTGATTGGATACATCATACTGTTTTCTTGGGTCCTTATGGTTTCCGGGAGAGGCATGGCTGAGGAGCCTTCCCGTGTGGTGATTGTGCCGTTCAAGATGCATGCGGACAGGGATCTTACATTTCTGCAGGAAGGTATCCTGGAGATGCTTACGTCCCGCCTATCGTGCGAGAATAAGGTAGTCGTTGTTTCAAGGGAAGACACGAATGAAGTGATCAAGGATCTGCCCATGCCGCTTAATGAGGAGACTGCACGGACTATAGGTGCCAGGCTTCAGGCCAGCCATGTCTTGTTCGGAAGTCTCACCATGTTCGGCAGCAGTGTCAGCCTCGATGGCAAGATGATAGACGTCTACCATAGGAGGCCGACTCTCACCTTCTTCAAGCAGAGCGACGAAATCGACAAAGTTATTCCCCAGGTTAACCTTTTTGCCAGCGAGATTCAGGAAAAAGTGTTTGGACGTCCTGTTGCAGAACCGCAGCCGGTCGCACCAACCCCAGAGACCCCTGACATCTTTGCCCATCCGGAGAAGCTTCTGAGTCAGGAACCCGGTGACCAGGCCGCGGTTTCGGAGGACAAACCGGGGCCGGCCGACGTGGGGGGATTCGTGGAATCCGGTGTTCAGGCACCTCCTGCAATGGTGTCACCCGAGTTGTGGAAAAGCCAAGACTTCGAGACAGTCATCAAGGGGATCGCCCTCGGCGATGTAGACGGAGACACAAAGACAGAAGTGGTCTGCATTAGTGATCGGCGCATCTACGTTCATAGGCATGAGAGACAATATCTTTCCAAGATATGGGAAGAGGATGGGAAAAGGAATCAGAGATTTGTTGGCGTGGACGTGGCCGACGTGAATGGCAATGGGCACTCGGAAATATTTGTGACCAGTATCAAAGGCACCGAGGAACGGTTGGATTCATTTGTACTGGAATGGAACGGCGACGATTTTGTTCGGATAAGCGAGGGCAACCCCTGGTATTACCGGGTGATAAACGTGCCCGATCTGGGCCTCGTGCTGCTTGGGCAGAAGCGGAGGATGGACGAGCTCTTTGCCGATGGGGTCTATCAGTTGACCTGGCGTGATGGGGAATACGGACCAGAGGAGCGTTTGGGGTTGCCAGAAGGGATAAACATCTTTGGGTTTGCTCTGGGTGATGTGATGAACAATGGGGAGCAAATGATCGCTGCTTTCGACGGAGGGGACCACATTCGTCTTTTTACCCTATCTGGCGAGGAGCGATGGAAGAGTGACGAACGGTACGGGGGCAACATGAATTACCTTGCGTTCAGCAGCAGCAGCGCGGATGACATGGTGGATCGTCTCTATTTACCGCAACGGATTTTCATCACAGACCTGGGTAACGATGGCAAGAACGAGGTGATTGTATGCAGCAACGAAGGTCCGCTGGGAAGATTATTTGCCCGGTTTCGACAGTTCAAAAGCGGTCACGTAGCGTCTCTTTCCTGGAACGATCTTAAGCTTACCCTGAACCGGCGTACGGCCGAGTCCTCCGGTTATATTAGCGACTTTGCCATTGGCGATTTTGACCATGACGGCGGAGATGAGGTGGTTACTGCCCACGTTGCGAAGCAGGGAACAGCCCTAACCTCAGCCGGCAGTTGCATCATCGCGTATGAGACTCCGGAGCGATCCTCCAGGGCCCGGTGAGGTACGCCCCGGTTCATTGTTGATCTTTGAGCTCCACTCCATTCTTTTTGCAGAACCAGTCTTGATACGCACAAAAAAAGACCCCGGGAATTTTTCCCCCGGGGCCTTCAGCTTAGGGTTAACAGACTAGAAGTCCATCCGCCACAGAAGCCCTACCCACCAGGCGTCAGCTTCGTCGTTGTTGTTGGCATCTTCCATGTGGTCGTAAAAGGAGATCTCTGGCACCACAAAAAATGTCTCCGCAATAGGAATCTTGGCATTGGCAAAATAGGACTGTTGCTCATCATCCTCTCTGCCTGCTGCGTCATTTTCGGACTGGACGTACCCATACCCCAGGGTGATCGTTGCAGGATCGACCTTGAAAGCCACCTGCAGGTAGCCGCCCCAGCAATCGCTATCCTCTACGTCCCCGTCAGCCTGAATCTGTGCGGTGGCTGCATTCTCTCGGTTGAAAAGCCCAAAGTCATCCAGGTTCTGCCCATAATGGATGCTTCCCTGAAGATCGGCCATGCCCAGGGCTATTTTACCGTTTAGGTAAATGAGCCAGGAGTCGATGCTTTCATCATCGACAATCTTTCCCCCGTCAGTGACACCGTCAACGTCATAGGTGTTATAGGCAACACCGGGGTTCAAATACAGGCTTTCGGTCTTGATGTCGTACCCCAGAACGATCTTGGGCAGGGTTTTGTCCAAGTCCTCAGAGTCACCCGCCCTTTCTCTCGATACGGTGTGGGGTTCGATCAGGGCTGCGTAGAACCCGTTCGCCAGCTTTAGCTTAAGTTGCGGCTGACGACTGTCCCAAAGACAACCGTAGCCCACAAAGCCATTCTCAGCTTCGTAATTGGAGGGATTCCGCCCAAGAGGAGCCAATCTTGGAGCAATCTGATCGGACCAGTACGTGTACGGGGTCCAGTCTTGGCCGACCAATAGCGTTCCGCCTCCAAAATCCCACGTACCATAGATGAGACGAGAAGATATGTCGTTGCCCTCGCCCCTGATACCAAACTCCACACGGCCTCCAAGATCTCCGGTCTGAAACTTGGCCCCAAACCGGCTAATGTCACTCAACGCCCACGTCAGGTCTTCATCATCATCCTGACCAGCCACATTGGGGTCGTAATCGTTCCAGCCCGTAAGAAGCCTTACCGAAGCATAAGGCTTGAATTCAGCCATTGCAGGCATGGCTAAAAGCAGAGCCAAAGTGACTGCAAGTAAGGTTAATCCGACTTTCTTCATCCGCTTTCCTCCTGTTCATCCTTAAGGAGTCTGTTCACATGCATCCGAACAGACAGCTTGTTCCACACGAGGCATTCCTGAAAACATTACGTGTGCATCACCTCCTTTTCCTGAGCGTCCGCTGTTGGCCCGGCGGCGTCACATCTTTTCAGAAAAGGCCCCCGATGACTCATAGATGACTAATGACTAATATGAGAATGTGCAAATAATCGTTACACTCATCCCCACCGTTCTCTGCAAGCAACCTGCGTGCCACGCGAGACACCATGGCTATTCCAAAGGGGGCCTTTTGATATTTTGAGTTAATTCGGAAAGATGCGGGTTGCGTTTAGAAATGGGAATTGAAAAACAGATCTGTTTGCGTCCGGAAGAGTGTGTCAATTGTCACACAAACATGTGCAATATTGCACGAATTGCATGTAATTATACAGGTCGCCCACATAGACTGATTGTCAAAAATATGTTCCGTTTGCTCGCAAGTCGTTGATGATTGAAAATATTATTTGGCGAACGACATTGTGCAATTTTGGAGAAGATTTTTGAATGTGACTGGCGTTTAAAATTGTAAACTGTC
>JBFEUB010000264.1:0-4056 GCA_041547605.1 Desulfobacteria bacterium | reverse complement strand
GGGTCATTTATGAAAACGACAACGGGCAAGTGCTGAACTGGGATTATATCGAGCGTATTAATGTCCGTAGCTCGGTCCTTATCATGCCACGGTTCAAAGAATCAGGGGACTTGATCTTTATCAGGCAGTATAGAGTTATTCTAGATTGCCATGTGATAGGCTTTCCCGCAGGGGTTATCTCGGATGATGAGGATATTGCGACGTGTGCCCTTCGTGAGCTTGAAGAGGAGACTGGCTACGCGGGAACCGTTGTACAGATTTCCCCCGAGCTAACCCTGAACAGTGCACTGATTAAAGAGACAGCGTACTGCGTAATTGTGGAGCTGGAGGAGAATGCCACGCCCAAGGAACAGGAACTCGAGCCCTCGGAAAAAATTGAAGTCCACCGGGTGAAGAAGAAGCAGGTGGGACTTTTTTTCAAGGAGGCAGCCGCCAGGGGGGATGTCATAGGCGGTGGGCCGTGGTATATGTTGATGGCGACGCAATACCTGTGACCCCGATACGATTTGATAAGGGTGCTGTCCAAACGGCCCAATGTCGGGGGGCTTGTGCATGAGACAATTTTAGCCTGTCCGGGTCTTTACCGACTGGCTCCCCGAGCACGAAGTGCTACCGCAAGGCAGAACCCCTGGGCTTTAGGGCTGGGAGGCTTTACTTCAGGGATCATGCATCGGTGGCACAATCGAAGGCAAGCTTATCTGACACGGTGAAAATTCGCACACTCCATTCCTGGGACCTCCCCTGTAAGGAAGCCGTGGAAGTTCAAAGGCGTCTCCGTGGCCAGATTCGCCAGCTGCCTCTCACAAAGCCGGTGAAGACGATCGCCGGGGCCGATGTTTCTTATCAAAAGCAGGGCGAGGAAGTCTATGCGGCAGTCCTGGTATTTAGTTTTCCGGACCTCGTACTGACTGGCCAGGCTCTGGCCACGGATACCGTGAAATTCCCATATGTGCCCGGGCTCCTGTCCTTTCGCGAGGCACCCGCGCTCACGAAAGTTTTCAGGAAGATTCGCAGGAAGCCAGACGTGATCATTTTCGATGGTCAAGGCATTGCCCATCCCCGAGGGATGGGACTCGCATCGCATATGGGCTTAATCCTGGACTGTCCAAGTATTGGCTGCGCCAAGGCAAGCCTTGTGGGGACATATCCCTCTCTGCCTGAAACCCGGGGAAGTGCGGTTTTTTTGACAAATCAGGGTCGGGTTGTTGGTGGGGTGGTGAGAACCCGGGAACGGGTTAAACCGGTCTTCGTATCACCCGGACACGCTGTTACCCTGGAAGAGTCAATCCGTCTCGTTCTGAGTTGCTGCAGGGGATACAAGCTTCCCGAACCAACGCGCCAGGCACACATTGCCGTTAACCGGCTGCGTCTTGAAGGGAGGTAACCGGGCGCAGGGTTGATTTGAGTTATACAGACACTGGAAATTTAGATGTGCCACAAATGCATCCCTAAGGCGCTCATTGATAAGCCAAGATCAAACTGAATATGTAATGACGCCAGTTTCTTTCGTTCCGAGCCTCTCAGGGGCGTGTTTTAAGGCATCCTTACCAGGCTGGTATCATGTCGCGTATTGAACGCACGTTTTGGTAACCATGCAACCACTCGGTTGTTCGACCTAATTGTGAGATTCTGTATGGATGGACATCGCATCGTATTTATGGGGACACCGGACTTTTCGGTTCCAACCCTAAAGGCCCTTCATGAAAACCAGCATAACGTGTGTGCGGTGGTGACCCAGCCGGACCGGCAAAAAGGGCGTGGGCGTCGTCTGCTTCCCCCTCCGGTCAAACAGGTTGCCCTCACATTGGGCTATCCCGTCCTACAGCCTCAAGGGATCAAGGAACCCTGGTTTATCGAGAAAATTATAGGGCTGGACCCTGACATTTTTGTTGTGGTTGCCTACGGTCGGATCTTGCCGGGGTCGTTCTTATCGCTTCCTCGCATTGGGGCGATCAACATCCATGCATCACTTCTGCCCAAATACCGGGGGCCTGCCCCTGTTCAGTGGGCAATTATTAACGGCGAGAAGGAGACAGGTGTGACGACTATATGGATGGACGAAGGAATGGACACAGGAGACATCTTGTTGAGCGTCAAGGTTGCGATCAGACCGGACGACACCTCCGGGAGTCTTCACGGACGGCTTGCCGAGGTCGGGGCACATCTTTTGATCGAGACGTTGGCCAAGCTCAAGTCCGAGAATCTGTTGGGTACGCCGCAAGACAAATCGGGTGCGACTTACGCACCTCTCCTTAAGAAAAAAGATGGACAGATCGACTGGACCCAAGATGCGCCATCCCTAGATGCCTTTGTTCGAGGGATGAACCCTTGGCCCGGCGCTTTTACCTTTGTTTTTGGCAAGAGGCTCAAGATATTACAAGCAGAAGCCATTCAGGGCTCAGCCAAGGAAAGCCCAGGTACTGTTTTGGAAGGATTTCCAGGGGACTTCAATGTGGCAACAGGCCGGGGCATATTGGCGCTGAAGGAAGTTCAGCTTGAATCTGCAAAGCGTCTGCCAACAAAAGATTTCTTGAGGGGCTGCCCGGTGGCGCCAGGCACACGCCTTGGATAGATAGCCCATGGTAGCCATTTCCCGCCGAATCTCCTTGTCGGTTTTAGATGGTCTGGATGACTCAGATGCTTTCCCGCAACAACTCCTTCGCAAAGCCTTTGAACGAGAGCCACAGCTCATCAGGAAAGACCGGGCCCTATCCACTGAACTGGTCTATGGTGTGCTCCGGTGGCGGAGCCGGCTTGACTGGGTGATCTCCCAACTCTCGAAGACACCTGTCCACAAGATAGACGCACCGATTCTAAATATTATCCGACTGGGCCTATATCAGATCCTTTTTCATTCCCGTATTCCTCCGTTTGCTGCAGTAAACGAATCCGTTGAAATGGCTAAGGATAGGAGCCCGTTATGGGTGGTTCGCTTTGTAAACGGTGTGATGCGATCTGCTGCGCGGAGGGCAAAAGAGATCCCCTTGCCGGATTATGCAGAAGATCGGGTTAAGGCCATTGCCGTGAGGCAATCCCACCCTTTGTGGATGGTGGAACGATGGGTAGAGCGCTTGGGTGTGGAAGAGACAAAACGATTTTGTATCGCAAACAATCAGGTGCCCCCGGTGACAGTTCGGGTCAATACCCTCACGGTCAGTCGGCAGACTCTGTTCAACGAATTAAGCGATCATGTCAAACAGATAGCACTGACCAAATTTGCTCCCGATGGGCTGCTGCTTCGCGGATTAAGGGATGCTATCGGGGACATCCCTGCATTCACGGATGGCTGGTTTCAGGTCCAGGACGAGGCTGCCCAACTCATCACGCATCTACTCGATCCCAAACCCGGTGAAAACGTCCTGGATGCCTGTGCTGGATTCGGCGGGAAGACGGGTCATATTGCCCAGCTCATGAAAGATGACGGCAAGATTGAAGCCATGGAAAAGCAGTCGTGGAAATTGGACCGACTGAAAGCATCTCTGACGCGCCTTGGTATTTCGGCAGTCACTACATGGCACCGTGATCTGTCAGAGCCTTTTCCTGTTGAGCAATTTGGCGCTTTCGATCGGGTCTTGCTAGACTCCCCCTGTTCAGGTCTCGGGGTGCTCCGGAGGAATCCAGACGCCAAATGGAGAAAAACTGAGACGGACCTCACAAGACTTAAGGCCGATCAGGTGCGCTTTCTCGACCGCCTTGCCCCCTTGGTCAAGCGGGGTGGACGTCTGGTTTACTGTGTATGTAGTCTTGAGCCTGAGGAAGGCGACCATGTGGTGAAAGAATTTTTGAAGAATTATTCCCAATTTGTTATAGATCGAGAACCTGTTGGGCTTTTTGATATGGATAAATATTTAATCGACGGTTCAGGCTATTTCAGGAGCTTACCTCACGAGCACAATATGGACGGATTCTTTGCAGTTCGTTTTAAAAGGACAAGATGAAGCGCGTCTTTAAGATAATGATCCTGTTTGGCGCTTTTCTCGGCGTGGGTGGGGTCAGCGCATATCTCACTTTGAGGTTTATTATCAAGAGTGAAGATACAGTCGTGGTCCCGCAGCT
>JBFEUB010000263.1:0-4076 GCA_041547605.1 Desulfobacteria bacterium | reverse complement strand
TACAATGTCTTTGTTGTTGAAGCCAACAATAAGGTTGAGAAAAGAGGAGTGAAAGTGGGCCCGAGGATCAAAGAGTTTTGGCTCATCACCGAAGGTCTGAAACCCGGGGAGCAGGTTGTGTACGAGGGGTTGCAGAAAGTGAAACCCGGGGCAAACGTGAAGCCCACTATAAAGGAAGCCACTTCAATAATACAAAAAACAAAAGTGACCAGATATGGGTAATTTCTTCGTAAGACGGCCCATTGTGGCCATGGTCATCGCCATTTTTACGGTCATTGTGGGGATTGTGTTTTTGGGAGGTCTTCCCATTGAGCAGTATCCCAACATCACGCCGCCTATAGTGGAAGTGCGCACGACGTACACTGGCGCCAATTCTATCAGTGTAGAGCAGTCGGTAGCAACACCTTTGGAGCAGGAAATCAACGGGGTCGAAAACATGATCTACATGAAGTCGACCAATTCGAATGACGGCACCATGGTCATTCAGGTCTCCTTTGAGGTTGGCACCGATCCGGATATGAACACCGTTTTTACGCAAAACAGAGTGGCAGCGGGGACAGCCAAGCTTCCAGAAGAAGTAAAAAGACTTGGAGTCACTACCCAGAAATCTCTTCCGAATATTCTTATGCTCATCACCCTGACATCAGAAGAGGGGAGATATGATCAACAGTTTCTCGGCAACTATGCGCTGATCAATATTAAGGACGTACTGGCACGCATCAAAGGAATAGGGCGGGTTAATGTCTTTGGCGCCAGTGATTATTCCATGCGCATATGGATAAAACCGGATCGTCTGGCCCAAATGGGCATCACCGTACCGGAGATTATTGAAGCGATTCGTCAGCAAAGTATTATTGTGCCGGGAGGCAAATTCGGGGCAGAGCCTGCTCCGCCCGGAACCGAATTTACTTATACCGTCAAGCTTCCAGAGCGTCTGCAGACCGAACAGGAATTCGGTGAAATTGTCATAAGGACCACTGAGGGTGGGTCTCAGGTCAAGATAAAACACGTCGCCCGTGTGGAGTTGGGGGTCGAGACCTATAATTCATTCACCCGCCTGAACCAGAAAACAGGGGCCGTTATAGCCTTGTATCAGGCACCCGGCTCGAATGCTGTTGAGTTGGCCAAGGAGATCTTGCGTGCCATTGCCGACCTATCCCGGTCTTTTCCAGAGGAAGTGAGATACGATGTATCGCTGAACACCACGCTGGCCATTACTGCAGGCATCGATGAGATCATCGAAACCCTGTTTATCGCCCTGGCTTTAGTCATCTTTGTGGTCTTCGTTTTCATCCAGGACTGGAGAGCTGCCTTAATCCCCACCATAGCCATACCCGTTTCACTCATCGGTGCTTTCATTGTCTTTCCATTGATCGGCTTTACCATCAATGTGTTATCTCTTCTGGGCCTAGTGCTCGCGATCGGTATCGTGGTGGACGATGCTATTGTGGTGGTTGAAGCGGTGCAGGTCAATATAGAGAACGGCATGGAGTCAAAAGAGGCAACAGAAAAAGCGATGCGTGAGGTCAGTGCCCCTGTTATTGCAACTACATTGGTTCTGGTGGCGGTCTTTATCCCGGTCGCCGCCATGGGCGGTATAACGGGACGCCTATATCAACAGTTTGCCATCACGGTTGCCGTTTCAGTGGTTTTCTCATCCATTAACGCATTAACCTTGAGCCCTGCCTTGTGTTCACTGTTGCTGAGAAAGCGTAAACCGTCCCGGGGTTTATTGGGGATGTTCTTCGGCAAGTTTAACAAAGCCTTTGACAGGTCCACAGAATCGTACACGAGTTTTGCCAGTATCGTGTCACGGAAAATAACGAGGGGAGTCATTTTCATTGGTATCTTGATCGTAGCCATGGGTTTTCTTGGCAAGATGGTCCCAGGGGGGTTTATGCCCGAAGAGGACATGGGATATGTTTTTGTAAATATGCAATTGCCTGATGCAGCATCACTGCAAAGAACGGATGCTGTTGCCAAGAAAGTAGAAAAGATCATTGAAAAATACGATGAGGTGGAATTTGTGACGACCGTCGCAGGATTCAGTCTCCTCACCGGCAGCTACCTTCCTAATTCCGGCCTCATTTTCGTATCGCTCAGAGATTGGAGTGAACGGGACAAGACTGCCAAGCAAATTGTCCACCTTTTGAACAGGGATTTTCATTTTGCCATCAACGAGGCGCAGGTCTTTGCTTTTGGCCCGCCCGCTATTCCAGGCCTGGGAAGCGGTTCGGGGTTTACCTTGATGCTACAAGATAAGGGCGGAAATACGCCTGATTATCTGGCGAAACAGGTTATGGGTTTCGTCCAGGCTGCGATGAAGCGACCTGAAATCGGCTCCGTATTTACACCTTTCCGGTCGAATGTCCCGCAGAGGTACATGGAAATCAATAAAGACAAAGCTCTGAAAGCCGGTGTCTCCTTGAATGATATGTATACGGCCATCGGCGCCTTTCTTGGCGGTTCCTACGTCAACGACTTCAATAGGTTCGGTAGGTTGTATAAGGCTTATATTCAAGCCGAGCCAGAATACAGATTGAACGAGGACAAGATCAATCTGTTCTTTATCAAAAACAGGTCAGGGCAAAGTGTTCCTTTATCAGCCTTTGTGAGTATCAAGGAAATCGTGGGTCCGGATTACACAAATCGTTTTAACTTGTATAGATCTGTGGAGCTCACCGGTGGGCCGGCCTCAGGGTATACGTCAGCCCAGGCATTGAATGCCCTTGAGGAGGTGGCTCAAGAAGTACTCCCGGACGACGTGGACTTTGCATGGAGCAATATGTCATATCAGGAGAAGAAGGCTTCTGGAACAGGCTCTGTTGTCTTTGTGTTTGCATTGGTGTTTGTTTTTCTCATCCTCGCCGCCCAGTATGAAAGCTGGTCACTGCCCATGAGCATTTTGCTGGGGACACCGTTTGCGGTCTTTGGCGCATTCCTGGCCTTGTTTCTTGCCCGGTTGTTGAGCCCAAGTTTTGAGCTCAACGTTTTTGCTCAGATTGCGCTTGTAATGCTTATTGCCATGGCAGCAAAGAATGCCATCCTTATTGTTGAGTTTGCCAACCTGGAATTCAAAAAGGGCCTTTCGTTGTTCGATGCCGCTGTAAAAGCCGCCAATCTGCGTTTTAGACCCATATTGATGACGGCCTTTTCTTTTATTCTGGGCGTCCTGCCGCTGGTTTTGGCCTCCGGCGCCGGTGCCGAGGCGCGGGTCGTTATGGGTATGGCATTATTCGGAGGGATGACTGTGGCGACAGTGCTAGGCGTTTTCTTTTATCCTATGCTGTTTATCCTCATCGGCAAGATTGGCAGATATGAACAAAAGCGAGGTCTTTCTTTGGGACCGGCAGTAGATAGATAGTGATGGATACGGGAATGAGAACAATGGGCAAAATCGTTATACTATTGGTTATAGTTTGTACTGCAGGCTGTATGATGGGCCCTGATTTTCAACTACCTGTCATGGAAACACCCGTTGAGTTCAGATTTGCCGAAGAAGAAGTCGAAGCAGTGGTTAACCTGAAATGGTGGGAACTGTTCGACGATCCCGTTCTGGATTTCTTGGTTAGTACTGCACTCAAGGACAACAAAGATATGAGGATTGCTGCCAGCCGAATCGAAGAAGCCCGTGCGTCTCTGGGGTTCACGAAGGCTGATGTGTACCCCAGGCTGGACATAGAAGCCGGGGCTTCTCGAGGGGACTATGTCGGGAACAGGAAACTAGAGACGACAGAGAATACTTATTTTGTCGCGCCGACGCTAAGGTGGGAGATAGATTTCTGGGGCAGATTTCGCAGGGGAACCGAAGCAGCCAGGGCTGAACTTATGGCCTCTGAGTATTCACTGAGAACCGTTCAGATCAGTTTGATATCTGAGGTTGTGGGTACGTATTTCCTGTTGTTGGATTTCCACCGGAGGCTGGAAATATCTGAGCAGACCCTTGAGTCGCGTCTTGAGAGTCTGGACATCATTCAGAAGCGCTTTGACAAAGGGATCATTCCTGAAATTGACTTAAACCAGGCCCAAATCCAGAAAGAAATCGCAGCGGCAGCCATACCCGTTTTTGAGCGTTT
>JBFEUB010000262.1:0-4095 GCA_041547605.1 Desulfobacteria bacterium | reverse complement strand
TCAGCGAGCGAATCTAAAAATGGTCCCCTTCCTTACAGTCGAAGATTCCCTGCAGCTTGCTGCAGGGAGCTTCAATTCTCCTGGCTTAATCGCGCACGCAGTGGTTCTGTTCAAGCCGTCAGGCGCAACCGGAGCGCAACAACTCGGGCGGAGCCCTCAGACAGCTTGCAATTTTAAACGCCAGTCATATTCAAAAATCTTCTCCAAAATTGCACAATGTCGTTCGCCAAATAATATTTTCAATCATCAACGACTTGCGAGCAAACGGAACATATTTTTGACAATCAGTCTAGAACCCCAACTGAACTGAACCGTGCTCGCTTTTTGCTGGCGCGAGCTCATAGAACGGCCTGTCATGTGAACGAGAATGGGACCAACATATGGCGGTTTTGAATTATGCCATTGCGCAAGGTTTTGTGGATAATCCGAAAGCAAGAGGTGAAGTTGACCTGAAGGATTAGAATTTTGCTGAATAGTGTCAATTTAAGCTAAACTGAGCAAACATTCCTGCAAGAATGCCAGCATTTCTGGAAATTTGTCGAGTTCCCCGGAGGTAACAGTGGGCCCTAACAAAGAGTTATCATTGATTCGTATTCTGCTGGTTGAAGACAACGAGCACGACAGGGCTGCTTTTCGCATAGCCTTGCAAAAGAGACAAGTCGCCTGTGAAATTACAGAGTTCGTGCGGGCTGAGAAAGCCTTGGAACGACTTCTCGGTGACAGTTCATCGTTTGATGTCGTTGTCGTTGACTACGGGTTGCCAGGCATGTCCGGCTTGGATTTTTGCACGGAGCTTATCAATGAAAAGATTCCTTTACCATTGGTGATTCTAACGGGAAAGGGGTCGGAACAGCTAGCCGTTGAAGCTCTTAAGGCAGGTGTTGATGACTATATCATCAAGGACCCAAGACAGGCCTATTTGGATCTACTGCCAGTGGTACTCATGGAGGTGGTGTGGAGGCATGGTGAGCGCCAAGCCCGAAAGAGGGCAGAGGAGCAACTGCAAAAGGCCCACGATGAGCTGGAGCAGCGGGTTGAAGAGCGCACCGGCGAGCTGGCCAGGACGACCGAGCAATTGAAACAGGAGCTCAACAAGCGCAAGCGGACGGAGGAGGCACTACGGGAATCGGAGCATAAGTACAGCACATTAGTTGAGAGCTCGCTGACCGGCATCTACATCGACCAGAAAGGAAAGATCGTGTTTGCCAACAGGAGATTTGCGGAAATTTATGGGTATTCAAAAGAGGAGTTGGCAGGCATGGAATCACGGGAACTGGTCCATCCTGAGGACAGACCCTTGACTGATTTGATAAGGGCAAAGAGGGTAAAGGGAGAAGAAGTCCCAGAAGAATACGAGGCAAGGGGTTTGACTAAAGATGGTGAAACAATATGGATTCTAAGAAGAAACACTCGCATAGACTATAAGGGAAAGCCGGCAATATTGGGAAACATTGTGGACGTCACTGACCGCAAGCGGGCGGAGGAGGCGCTGCGGGACAGCGAGGAGAGGTATCGTACTGTCCTGGAAGCGTGCCCCGACCCTGTTGTTGTCTACGATATGGGGGGTAAAGGGCTCTATATAAACCCCGCATTCACCCGAGTTTTCGGGTGGACCCCAGAGGAGATTATTGGCAACAAGCTAAATTATGTGCCTCCCGAGAACTGGCCTGAGACTCAAATGATGATTGATGACTTGCTGGCTGGAGAGAAACCTTCTCGTATTGAAAGCCGGAGATATGCCAAAGAAGGAAAGATCCTTGATGTCAGTATAAGTGCAGACACTTACTTGAATCGCGACGGGGTTCCGGTGGGCAGTGTCCACATTTTGCGAGACATTACCGGTCGCAAACAGGTTCAAGAGGCGCTAAAAAAAGCTCACGATGAGCTGGAACAGCGTGTTGAAGAGCGGACTGCCGAATTGGTGATCTTAAATGAACGACTCAAGCGCGAGATAGATGAGAAAGAATGGACAGAGAAGGAACTCAAGTCATCTGAAGAGAAGTATCGCCTTTTGTTTAACTATGATCCAAATCCTCTTTTTATGGTAGATGCGGATTCTGCGAAAGTCCTGGATGCGAACCAGTCTGCCAGCACCACATATCAATATGACCGCAAAGAACTGTTGGGGATGTCTTTTCTGGATCTGTTTGAACCTGAGGATGCAGCCCAACTTTGGAACGATATTTGCCGCTATGCCAAAGATGAATACATCTTCAAGGCCAAGCTGCGGGCACGCAGAAGAGGCGGCGATCTTTTCTTTATCAATTTCCATTCTAGCGTTGGGAAATTTCAAGAAGTAGACGATCGGGCATTTGGCCCTTCCCATGTTATAAGAACAGTTGACATAACACGACGTCTCCAGCGGGAGGCCCAGCTGCTTCAGGCAAGCAAACTGGCTACCCTTGGTGAGATGGCAACCGGCATTGCCCATGAGCTTAATCAGCCCTTGAACGTCATTAGGGTGGGAGCTGATTTTCTTGCGAGGATGACAAGACGGGGGGAGAAAGTCCCAGACGGCCAGCTATTGAAGGTGAGCCGTAACATGAGCGATCAGGTGGAGCGGGCCTCTAATATAATTAACCATCTGCGGGATTTCGGCCGAAGGACTGATTTCAAATTATATCCCATAGATATTAATGAGCCGATCCGAGATGTGTTTACTATCCTGGGCGAGCAGTTCAGATTGCGGGACATCGAGGTAAGCTTAACCCTGGACGAAGGCCTGCCCCAGATCTTAGGCGACAAAAACCGCGTAGAGCAAATCTTTCTAAACCTGGTAACCAATGCCAAAGATGCTATGGAGGCAGAGGGGGCAGGAGCAATCAAGAAGCTTAAAATTACAACATATGAGACAGGCAGCAGGGTGGTCGCCCTGGTCTCCGATACCGGCCCGGGCATGTCGAAAGAGGTTCGCGAAAAGATCTTTGAACCGTTTTTTACCACAAAAGAAGTGGGTGAAGGAACCGGGTTGGGACTCTCGATTAGCTATGGATTGGTTAGGGATTTAGGAGGTGATATCGAGGTAAAATCCACCTCGGAAAAGGGGACTGTATTCAAAGTCAGCTTTCCTGTTCACAACGAAGAAGCCCATGTAAGTCACAAAACGCCTGCGCATTGAAAAGGAAGTCCTTATTCTGGGACGGCTTGAGGAAATAGCGGGTAGCTATTGCCAGCAGCTTTCGCCACATGCCGGTGGCTCAGTTCGCACCATAGTTCCGTTTCCCATCTCCCCTTGTCTGACCGGACCGTGTCATTGAACGTTTGAGACTCCCATCATACGTTGCCCTCATTGATCAGAAAAGATGACTTTTTTCTCATCATAAATCCTGTGAATCTTCCCTTGCGCGTGAGAGAATATATCACTCGCATCAAACCTTTCACGTATGGCATTTCGCAACTGCCATACAGCGAAAAAAATGAAGGGCGCTGCTATACTGTAGCCCATGAACCCTTTTTTGCTCCCGACAGATACTCCAAAAAAGATGCCACACAGCGCGATCATAAAGAAGCAAAAGGCAAAATAAAACTTTCTGAGGCGCGCTTTTGGCTTACTACGGGCTTTCAGTTCAAAGGGGCTGTGGCATATCGGGCAGAAGAGATTAATTTTGTTGTATCCTTTCTCTGGGATGACCAACGTTTGTAGCCATGTTGTACCTTGCGTCAATGTAATCATACCTAAGCTTTGGCTTCGGTAAACTTCTCTTTTGGTGTAACATCCCAGCCTTATGGTGACTTTATGTGACGTTATTTCCTCCTTTCGCCTGATCTCAAGTCTGGTGGACGGCATCCCTTCGCATGTGGCCAGGACAAAAACCGCATGTTTTCAGGTCCTGCGTGGTTAGAGTTGGTTTCAAAAACTCCGTTCTCGCTGGTTTTCCCATTTTGACCGGCGCGCTCCCCGGACACGCAGTGCTGCCGCACGGCAGAAGCCCCGCCCTTTAGGGCGGAGAGGTTTCACCATCATTCTAGACTGATTGTCAAAAATATGTTCCGTTTGCTCGCGAGTCGTTGATGATTAAAAATATTATTTGGCGAACGACATTGTGCAATTTTGGAGAAGATTTTTGAATGTGGCTGGCGTTTAAAATTGCAAGC
>JBFEUB010000261.1:0-4139 GCA_041547605.1 Desulfobacteria bacterium | reverse complement strand
TAGACTGATTGTCAAAAATATGTTCCGTTTGCTCGCAAGTCGTTGATGATTGAAAATATTATTTGGCGAACGACATTGTGCAATTTTGGAGAAGATTTTTGAGTGTGACTGGCGTTTAAAATTGCAAGCTGTCTGAGGGCTCCGCCCGAGTTGTTGCGCTCCGGTTGCGCCTGACGGCTTGAACAGAAGCACTGCGTGCGCGATTTAGCCAGGAGAATTCAAAAATCCTAAAATTGCACTCCCACAAGTGAGCCAAATAGTATTTTCAATTGTCATCTATTCTTATCGGAACGTTATTCTGACAACCGCTATAATTTCACGTGTTACCATGACCAACAGAAAAGAGCCGGTTGATCGAAGGAAACATGAGCGTTTCGGGGTCCCCATAGGGATCTATGTTTCTTTCAGGTCTCGTGGTGCAAGACTGGGTGAAGTCATTAATATAAGCCAGGGCGGGCTTGCGTTTCGTTATATGGGGGGCAAAGAACCGTCAGACGGACCAGACAAGTTAAACATATTCTTGGAAGAAGGCGGCTTTCATCTGAATGACGTACCCTTTCGAACCGTTACGGATTTCGGAACCTACCAAGTCCCTTTTACTTCCGTCACCATGAGACAAAGCGGTGTGCAGTTTGGTGAGTTGACGCGTCATCAGATGTCTCAACTGGAAGGCTTGATCCAGAAGCACACCACAGTGAAAGCAACTTAATGAAGGAAAATGGGGACGTCCCCCTCCCGTCTCCCTCCTTTGTCCTCCAAGTCTCAATATGGGTTTTGAACATTAAGAATATCTTGGCTTCAAATATCCACAATTTTGACACCTTCTAAGTTGGCCTCCAGCTATCACCTGCCATATGTTGTATAGGAACCTGCAACCTTCCCAAACCCATAGTAGCTCGTCGTAAGACCGTGCCAAAATACCCATATTTTATAAGTATTTTTTCCATAAAATATCCTATTGACTTTTATCGACTTTTATGCCTTTTAATTATTTGAAGTCAGAAGTGTCAGGATAAAACAACCCAGGCTGGGGAATTCCTGTTTTTAGTGAAACGTAACCGTCTAGCACTTTTGTTTCGACTTTAAGTGCGCTCCATTGGCGTGTCTCTTGTTGAAGGCTCTGTCTGTTTATCTTGCCACAAACTGACTACAGGATGGCTCTTCCTGCTTCAATCTGAACTTCGTGGGTGGCTTGGTAAGAGTGGCTTAATTCTCGCCATGGTTTACTCTTCGTTAGGCCACAAACAAGGCCTTTAATTGCAATAAAACCTGCGTTGAAAGGGGGGGAAGACAGTGAAAAAGTCTTATTGTCTCGTCGTCATATCAATTCTCTTCTTTGTGTCCCTCCAAGCCTGTGCCACAGTCGTCGAGCCATTATGCACTCATAGGGCACTGTATCAAGCCATCAGCTTTAACAAGCTTACTGGTTGGCCCGTCGGATTTGGGGACGCATGCCCAAGCTCAAACGCAGCGGTCAGACGGTAAGTGGGAATGGCTCGAGCAGGGTCACTTCGGAGTAAGTACAGGATACAAAGACAGAGTCCCGGGTTTTGAACCTAACCAATATATCAGCGTGGAACAGCTGCTCCAGCGGTTGGGGTACATTCACACTTCACCAGTGGTGATCATAAAGGCAGATACTGAAATTTTCACCAGTGGTGATTATTCCTCCTCTCGCAGCATATACGGGGACCTGCTTAACTAACATGACACCGAAAAGCCCGAACATCTTTTTATAAAGGCAAGAGTTTGCCATTGTTTGGCCTTCCTATTGTAAGGATCAACAAAGAGTCGTTCTTCTAACACTTCTTAGTTTTCCTTCGTATTTTTCTTGACTTTCATAAGGGAATTCCGGAGATAAAAATTGTCAGTTCGCCCAATTGTATTTTCATTTTGATGTGATAAAAGGTACGTTCAAGTTGTTTCGTAAACACGATATTGCAGGAACAGGTACAGTGCAATACTGGATAATCGTCAGTTCAATTGTGGTAGGCTTTCTTGTCTTGATAGTCTCTTCGGGCTCATTTTGACATTGTCTGTAGCTAAATCTTCCATATTATCTCCCCCTCAGCTAACCCTCAAGATTGAACGATATCCCTTTCACATCTCTACCCCCACCCCCTAACGCCTACCCAAACATCTTGACAAATACTGAATATCATGACAACGAAATGATCCCGGTCGCCTTCGCATCCAACCCCACTTCTGAGTCGAGATATCCTTATGATATTGGAAATATTACCTAACTTATGATAATGGGCGAGACTGTCGAAAAAGTCGAAATAGGGCGTTTTAGCTGTCCTCGCCTATGGCAAAATCAGCCACTTACTAACTGCGAAAAGCCTGAGAATCATGGCGTTGAGGGTTTTTCGACAGTCTCGGAAGGTATACAGAAAAACGGGTGACTCGAAATATCCAAAGTTTGTGACATGAGATCCTGAGTTGCTTGCCTTCGAACTCAGGATCGTGACACTTGGAAGTATTTTTGGAAGTAACTTGTCTACGTGAAAGGGTAAGGGTCATGATGAAAAAAGGGATCATATGTATTCTATTGCTAGTTTTTCTGAGTTTTGTAGTCAAGCCTCATACTGCTTTGGGAGGTGGCGGAGGGGAAGTACTGAGCTATGAGACAGTCGGCATTATTACTGTGGTTACTATCCTTGTACTTTTCGGAATTCCTTACTTGATGAAAAAACACAAGGAGAAATCGCAGGAGAAAGAAAAGGAGGAGGCATTGGAAAAGAGGGAAGAGGCCCGGCAGAGACAAAAAGCGTTCATTCATAGCGGAGGGATGGCGCTTTTCAGATGGTGAAGTTAGACAAGTGTGGCCTGAAAAAGGCAAGGAGGACTTAGTAAATGAGAAGAATCATACCTCTTCTTTTAGGATTGTTTCTTTGTTCATGCCTTTCGGGTTCAGTTGTTATAACTGGTGAGGAGCGTCCCCCAACAGACCCTAGCCATGTGAAGATATATTTCAGTAAGCCTGACAAGGCAGAATCAATCGGACTGGTTAGGTCATCAGGTGATGCAGGATTCGGACACCAGCAGGACTATGATAACGCATTACATGAGCTAAAAAAACAAGCTGCTAGAATCGGCGCCAATGGTATTGTATTGAACCAGATTGTTGTGACAGGAAAAGCTATATGGATAGACGAATAGTTCAGGTGATTGGCCAATAGGGAGTACCATGCAAAAGGGGTACTATCAACCAAACACCGAGCTCCCCTTTCTTATAAAGAGAAAGGGGCTTCGATATGATTTTGATATGTTAAGATTCGAGAAGCAGGGGGGAAGGCAATGCTAAAGAGAGCAGAGAAAATCAAAGAAGCCTTGGTGAATTTCTTGTTAGTGAGCATTTGTTTGCTGCTCTTGCCGGCAGCCGCCTTCGGAAAGGATACAAAACCGGTAGTCCCTATGCATGTCTTTGAGGCTGGCCTTAATTTCGGCTATTTCTATTACGAGGAGGACATCGTCGGCGCCAATGTGGAATGGGATGGGCTCATGTATGGAGTCATTGGGAACTATACTTACCATAATCAGATCATGCTCAATACCAGCCTTGAATACACCCAAGGCGATCTTGATTATGACGGATTCGTTCAGTTCGACGGTTTAGCCCCCCTGGAGGAAGACGCAGAGGATTGGATCGTCGAGTGGCGTGGTTTGGTTGGCTATGATTTTACTTCCAATGGTCATTTGATAACTCCTTTCGCAGGTGTTGGCTATCGCTATTGGAACGATGAAATTGACGGACCCTTCGGCTACGAAAGAGAAATAAGATACTTGTACACTCCCATTGGCATCAAAACGGTCAGCCCTTTGCCCGGGTCAGGCACTTGGGGCATAGCAGCAGAATATGATCTTTTCTGGGGAGGAGATGTTAAAAGCCATCTTAGCGATGTTTTTGGTGGTCTGAATGACCCTGAAGTTGACCAGGATTCCGGGGATGGGTATGGATTAAGAGTCTCCCTGTACTTTAATTTGGCGTTTGCCAATTATTCTGCCTTATTTATTGAATCATACATAACGTATTGGGATATTGATGATTCAGATAGAGCCACGCTTACTGTCTTTGGGACACCAATAGGCTTCGTATTTGAACCAGAAAACGAGACCACGACTTACGGCCTTCGCAT
>JBFEUB010000260.1:0-4180 GCA_041547605.1 Desulfobacteria bacterium | reverse complement strand
GCTTTGCAACGTAGAGCGCGTTGTTACCGTGTTTTTGAAGTCGTATGTGCAACGTATGAAGATTTTTTAGAATACTTGCCGCCCGATAGCTATCCAGAACGGGCCCCAACAGCATTGACGCGCCGTCATTGATGTCGGTCAGTCGATGAATAAATTCATTATTTGAGCAGACACAACCTGCCACGCAATCACTGGTACCATTGATGAATTTTGTTAAACTGTGGATGACCACATCTGCCCCTAGACGTAACGGCGAAATGATCATGGGACTAAACGTATTGTCAACGACCAGCTTGATTCCATATTTATTCGCAATCTTGCGCAATTTGGGAACATCAGCAACCTCCATCAGCGGATTACTTATTGATTCGCAAAAAATCAGTCTCGTGCGCTTGGAGATAGCGCTCTTGATTGCATTGGTATCTAACATGTTGACAAAGTGTACCTTTATGCCGAGTCTTGGCAGGAAATTCTTGAAAAGGGCATAGGTCCCGCCGTAGATGGTGCGACTTGAGATTATTTCATCGCCCTTCCCACATATTTGTAAGACGGTGCTACTTATGGCGGCCATGCCAGACGCAGTTACAAGTGCTGATTCACTGCACTCAAGTGCCGCCAGCGCAGCGGAAAGATATTTGTTTATCGGGTTCCAATGCCGCGAGTAGAGGAAGCATCCTTCAATTGCATGATCGAATACTTCCTTCATGGTTTCCGGACTCATAAACGTGTAAGTCGAGGAGTCAGTGATTGAAGGGTTGACACCACCAAACTCGCCGAACATCAGCAGGTCCTGAATATTACTGCTTGGATCGAACCCCATCGTCGTTATCCTTTCTATGACGGTATGGTTATTGGAACAAACATCGGGCCTGATACCCCAGCTAACGTACGGGGGCACCGCGAAACCGTTTGTTTAGAACCCATCTCAAGAATGTGAATCATAAGGTACGGAGCGGTGCCCAATCCCGCCACAGGCAGGACCATGGGGACTTGGACGCCTGTTTGAGATGGATCCTACTCCCGTTTACGCATCAGACAAATCCAGGCCCTGGGCGGCTCTGGATTATTTGAATCAAAATGGGTGGAGTTGAGTGAAAGAATTTCAAAATACGGCTCCACGGCAACAACGATATCTCGGGCAGAACGCTGTGGGGGCCCAACATTGCGGGGCGGGCCATCTGTGCTGCCAATGAGGCTCAACCACAACCCATCTCTTTCCAAATGGGAAGCCACATTTTCTGCAAATTGCTTCCGTTCTTCATCAGAATCAAAAGAATGAAAACACCCTCGATCGAACACAAAGCCAAAAGGAGCATCAGGTATCTTGTCATTTAGGAAGTCACCCAAAAGAAAAGTACACGCGACGCCAGCGCCAGAGGCTCGTTCTATAGCCTTCTCTATGGCAACTTCCGAAACATCAGTCGCTGTTACTGAAAAATTGTGCTGAGCAAGCCACACGGCATTAGAGCCGGTCCCACAGCCGATTTCCAAGGTCTTGCAGGGCGGAATCAGCCCCTTAGTCACCATGTCGGTGAGAGTAGAATCCGGCCTGCCCAGGTCCCATGGCGTGGACCCGGTTCTGTATCGCTCTTCCCAGTGATTTGGACTGGACATGCTGCCTCATCTCAACAAAACGGCAACTGGCTTGGAATTGGGACAAGGTTTTTTGAATGGAGAGTATAAGAAAAATCAAAGGAAATCAAGGAAATAAGTTAATTCATGTATCCAAGAAAGATCTGGCTCCGGTCACACGGGGATCAGCCTTTGAATGACAGAAAGACTCCCTTGGCCTCTCCGTCGATTTCTGGTTTGTCGTTTTTCCACTCATAGATGCTGCACCAATCTGATTCCTCTGATGGGAGTGAACAGCCGATGAAAGGCATGATGGGGTCGCCCGCAACTGATTTGTAGTTCAGCATCATGGCTTGTTGTTCAGGGAATCCTTCAAATTCCACAAGCTGAACAAAAAATATGGAAGAATCCCCCTGAAAAAAGTCTCTAGATTGCCGCAACGAAATAATTCTTTCTTTAAACATACTGACAGCGGTTTCTGCATCATCCGCTTCCACGATCAAGTTGAACTCACCGTGCCTTCTGTCGTCTTCTAAGGTTGCTTGTTGGTCGGTAAGGTGAAAAAAGTGTCCTACGTAGACCATATTCTCCTCCTTCCTGTTTCTATGGTATCTTCTCAATATCTGAAAACGAGGGAGATGGCTGCTGTCCGCGTTCACGAAAAACCAACCCTGGAGGCCCCGTGCGGAAGCACGGGGAGGAAAGGGTTCCCCCAATGGGCGGTTTCCCTTCGTGGGCGTGCAGCCTATTCGGATGCTTCTAAGGCTTGCTCCGGAGGCCGTGAAAACTCGCCCCGCGTCGCGGGACTCAAACAGTTCACAGCCTTTGCGTCGCTTCGCCAAGAATCATCGCAAATATTCTGCAATGCCCCTCTGGGAACCACCCTCGGATTCCATAAAGATCAGAACAAGAAACCGAATCAACCGGGACTTGTCTTGTAATGCCCCGTGCGGAAGCCCGGGGTTCTCTACTATCCACCGTTTGGATCTGTTTGACCAAGATCGAACCACTTCTGATCTGCCAAAACCGCTGAGGTTTCGACCTGACGTTCGGGGATCGACCAGTATTTGCGCAGCAACCGGGTCTTCTCTTTAGGGGTAACCAGCCGAAAACCATGTCTCTCATAGAAACGAACAGCCCAGACCGCATCTGACCAAGTACCCATAAGGAGTGGACGCGTCGTCTTGTTACGGAGCTCTGATAGGAGTGTTCCCCCGATGCCCTGATTTTGTCTGGCTGTCCGCACATAGGCGTGTCTGACGAGTGTTACGTCCATAACGTCTTGAATGCCCATGACACCTATCAATGTGCCATCTTCTTCATATCCCCAAAATACCACACCCGCGTCGATTTCGTGCTGAAGCTCCTCTCTATCCATATAAGGGGCTTTCCAGCGGTCTTCGGGAATAACACCCCTGTAGGCTTCAGCGGCCTCGTTGATAATCGAATAAATGGTTTCAAAGTCGCTGTTGTTGCACTGACGAATCATGCTTACCCCCTATCATCAAACATCAACTTTTTAACGCCTCAACACAACGGGGTCAAGCCTGCACCTGGCTCATCTTTCTCCCTACAAAACACTCTTCATGAAAGCAATGTCGGCGAGGTTATAAATGGCCAAGACCTCTTCAAAATCAGGAAACTTAGGCTCAGAGTCAGGAGGCAGTTCACCGACTAGTTCAATGTTGCAATCGGCGCAAATGGTGATACCCCAAGATATTCGGCTCTACACTTTGGGCAGATCACTTTGTCTCGAATTCAATTTCAACATCGCTAACAGCGAGAAAAAGGGGAACGTTGTCAGATAAATTGACTTGTTTTTCTCTGGCTCTGGTAAACAGCGGACGGGCATAATGAAATAACTAACTGTCACCAGCTGATTTTTATTTATGTTTCCATGCCCATTTGTTATTTTACTGTTTTATAGAAGCTGAGGTCAAGAGACGGTTTGTACATCGAAAGAAATCTGGAGACGCTGGTTTCCTGGATCGTACGGCGTTGTCTTGAACCGCAACAGCGAGCGCATTCCCTGTTCCGATTTATCCCGATTCATCGGGACTTATCGGGACTGCAGGTAGCTTCAACACGTCAGTTGGTTGGTTTAACCACTTGTCGCAGGGGACCGGGTGAAGCGCCCCGCTGACGAAGGACATGAAGAAAACAGTCACATTGCGGCCTTGGAGCATATTAAATCGATATCAAGCCTAGAAATCATTTTTGGCGCTTTGTAGACAAATTGGGTTTGTTACGCGTCTTAGATTATAAGAAAGTTCTAGTGTCGTGTCCCAGGAATAAGTTCTATTACTGATACTGGAGCCGAAAGCCTTTTCCGAGCGACATTGAGCTTTTTCGGAGCCGGACTTCAGCTGAGTGGAGCGTTAAGAATCATAAACTGTTTGAGGGCCTTGGGCCCGAGTTTTAGCGCTCCGGTTGCGCCTGACGGCTTGAACGGAACCACTGTGTGCATGATTTAGCGGAGCGAAGTTGATGTCCCGAAAATGCTCACGGAGCAAGGAAAAAGGCTTTTTGGCGATTCCATATTCTTGGAACAAACTCCTGGGACACAGCACTAGTATTGATGGCGTATATTCAAAGAAAGCAAGACCTT
>JBFEUB010000259.1:0-4222 GCA_041547605.1 Desulfobacteria bacterium | reverse complement strand
ATCTCAAAAAGGCGTCTGAGGCCCCATGGCGGCGTTGCAAGTCGGATCAAAATGCTCACATACTACCGTGTATGCTGCGCTTTTTCGCCGCCCCGCGCCTTGCCCTGAACCCTGATCCACTTTTTTGAGATAGATTCTAGTAAGGTGCCCGTCCAACAGAAAGATCTGCGGGCTTATATTCGCACTGACAGATGGCTCTTGTTTATTCTACAATGACGAGGGTGACGTCTTGGGCGTACTGGAACATTTTGTTTGTAACACTTCCAGCCATGAACTGCTTGACGCCGGTCAATCCTCTTCTACCCATCACGACAGTGTCGTATGTCCCTTGCTTAGCTTCTCTCAGGATATCCCGGGCAATGCCCGACTTTTTCTTGCGAATCCGGATGGAGACATTCTTAGGAGAAAAGCCTACTTCGACCAGGCGCTTCTTGGCTTCTTCCAAAAAACCTTCCATGGAAGCCTTTTTTGCGTCCTCTATTGTACAGAACGTCCTTATATTCTCTTTGAATATCGGGATTAGAGAGGGGCCGTCCAATCCACACGCCGCAGTCGGGTCCGGCAGCACAGTCAACATCGTAACCATGGAGTCGGGCTTCAGAGTCTTCGCTACATACCTAACAGCCTTCAAGGAGTACTTGGAATTATCCAACGCGAGTAAAACCTTGTTTGCCATTTTTCCTCTCCTTTCGCTGAACCATCTGTCCCAGAGTCACTATCAACGCCGTTCTCATCGTCCTTTACCAATATCACGCCACATATGTCAAGGCCCAAGTTTGGCACCCTTTTCAACTCATTGAAGTGACAACAAGAAGTGAGATATTCCTCCTGTAATTTACACCAATGATCGGTTACACCGTATAGGGCAACCGGGCCTTTGCAGGTCAGATGTGTTGTTGCTTCTACCTTAATTGAGCGTAAACAAAATGAAGAAATACTGAATCAAATAGAAACAAAACCAAATTCCGAGCCTTGTTTCAGAATATTATGATTCTTCTATACATGAAATATAGTGTTCATTCTGAGTCCTCATTTTGTTTACCCTCTGGGAAAGCCGATGATACCCCATCTTCTGCGTTGCCAAGAGTTCGGCATCACTGACTATAGCCTGCCCCTTGGACGCCTTGAATCTGGGGCATCCTCAGCTTTCGCTAAATTAAGGTGCAAACGGCTGTCGGCCTCGTTTCGGCGGAATTCGTTACCTGCCAATGATGCCCTACCTTCTTCTGGAAAAAACCCCTCGGCATACAGGTTAGAGGCCCCATCGGAGGCTGGGAAACATCAAGAGCAAAGCGTTACGTCAAAGAGCTGGAGATGCCTCAGATCGTCTTGGACCACGATCTCCTGAGGCGCAATGAATTGCTCACCACACAGACCGAACTCATGGCCATGGCAGCGGCTGCGAACACCGGGTTCAGCAGGATCCCGAAGAAGGGATATAATACTCCCGCTGCAATGGGAACACCCAAGCTGTTGTAGAAGAACGCCCAGAAAAGGTTTTGCTTGATGACTCTCATTGTTTGAAAGGAAAGCCTGATCGCTGCAGGCACTGATCGTAAGTCATCCCTGATCAATGTGATGTCGCTGGCTTCCATGGCCACATCTGTTCCTGCCCCGATGGCAATCCCGATATCGGCCGTTGTGAGGGCCGGCGCATCGTTAATGCCGTCGCCGACCATGGCGACAATGTGGCCCCGGGTCTGCAGTCGTCTGATTTCGTCGGCTTTATCACCAGGGAGCACTTCGGCCAATACGTGGTCAATGTTGAGAGCATCCCCAACAGTACGGGCAGTTTTTTCGTTGTCTCCGGTAATCATGGCTACGCTCAATCCCATACGCTTCAGGCTATCAACGGTTTCACGCGCCGATGTCTTGGGCGTATCGGACGCGGCAATGAGCCCGATGACCCGCTGCTCGGCTGCCACAAAGATGCAAGTCTTCGCGTCACCGGCAAGCCTCTTGGCCTTCTGATCGAAACCGTTCAAGGCTACGGCCTCTTTTTGCATAAGCCGGAGGTTGCCCAACAGGTACTGCTTGTCATTCAGGACTGCCTTGGCTCCATACCCCGGCAAAGCCTCAAACTTGTCCACCGGCTCCGGGCCCAACTGCTCTTGGCGAGCCTTTTCAATCATGGCCTGGGCCAGCGGATGTTCTGAAACGGCCTCAATGGAAACCGCCTTTTTCAAAACCTCGTGTTCTGTCAAACTACCTGAGGTCAGTATGTCCGTCACCTCAGGTTGTCCCTTCGTCAAGGTGCCGGTTTTGTCAAAAACAATGGTGGTCAGTTTGTAGGCCCTCTCCAGACTCTCTCCGCCTTTGATGAGAATGCCGTTTTCAGCGCCCAGTCCGGTGCCGACCATCACGGCAGTGGGGGTTGCCAGGCCCATAGCACATGGACAGGCAATGATCAGAACGGATATGAAATTAAGGAGGGAACGGCTGAAGATGGGCTCGGGTACCAGGAAGTACCAGACCAGGAAGGTCAGCACCGCCATACAGAAAACCACGGGCACGAAGATGGATGCTACCTTGTCTGCAATCCGCTGAATCGGTGCCTTGGAGCCCTGGGCCTCTTCGACAAGTTGAATGATTTGGGCCAGGGCTGTCTCTGCTCCCACCTTGGTCGCTTTAAAGGTAAAGCTTCCGGTCTTGTTCAGTGTGGCGGCAAAGATGTCACTTCCTGCTTCTTTCTGTACGGGCATGCTTTCTCCTGTGAGCATTGACTCGTCTACGGAAGATGATCCTGAAACAACCACCCCGTCAGTGGGGATCTTTTCCCCAGGACGCACCAGGATAAGATCTCCTTTTATGACGGCTTCAATAGGGATGTCCACCTCCTTGCCGTCCCGCACCACCCTGGCCGTCTTTGGCTTGAGTCCTATGAGCCGTTTGATGGCCATGGATGTCTTTCCCTTGGCTTTGGCCTCTAACAGACGCCCCAGGAGGATCAGGGTGATGATCATGGCCGCACCGTCGAAATAGACGTGGGGTGCAATGCCGGCAACAGCAAAAAACTTCGGGATAAACGTGGCCAGGGCAGAATAGAGATAGGCCGAAAATGCCCCCACAGCGACCAGGGTATTCATATCCGTTGTCTTTTGTCTGGCTGCCTTAAGGGCACCTGAGAAGAAATGGCTTCCAACCCAGAAGACCACCGGCGTGGTAACCACAAAAAGGCAGAAAAGCATGGCCTGCCTCGGAATGGCACGCAAGAACGGAAACCAGTTTTGCATGGACCCTGCAAAAATGACGACACTCAATATTGCCCCAACAATGAACTTTGTCTTTAGCTCGGTGATTTCTCTTTTCCGTGCTGCTTCCACCGGGTCTTCAAGGGCTGGTTCGGACACACCCAAAAACGCATACCCGGACTCTGAAATCACCCTTCGCAGCGCTTCCACGCCTGCCCAATCCGTATTGTGGGTGATCGTAGCTTTTCCCGTAGCCAGGTTAACCACGGCTTCTATGGCTCCATCAACCGACTGTAGGGCCGACTCCACCCGGTGGACACAAGCTGCACAGGTCATGCCTCCGACGGAGATGGTTGTCTTCTGAAGGCCTTCCTTTGTCGATATTTCGGAAGGGACCACTTCGTATCCAAGGTCTTTGACCTTGTCGGCAATGGTTTCCGGGGCGATCACACCAGGATCATAGACCACGGTGGCCTTCTCGGTGGCAAGGTTGACGGCAGCCTCGCGCACACCATCCAGGTCGATCAGTCCCTGTTCCACCCGGCGGACACAGGCCGCGCAGGTCATGCCGCGAATGTTCATTGTGACCCGACTAGACAACCTCGTACCCCGCTTTTTTAATTTTCTCTTTTACGATGTTCATGTCTGTGGGATTTTCCTCATCAAAGGTCGCCTCACCTTTTGGAAGGTCGACGCTGATGTCTCTGATCCCATCGATTTCATTCAAGGCTTTTGTGACAGCCATTACACAGTGATTGCAGGACATTCCCTTTATCTTGATGGTCCTCATGCTATTCTCCTCTTTCGTTGATGACTCTGCCCGGGGCCTTCCGCGGGCCTATCCACGCACTGCTGCAGGCGCCTATTAAAAAGTAAGAACTTTCAATATTCAGACTGATTGTCAAAAATATGTTCCGTTTGCTCGCAAGTCGTTGATGATTGAAAATATTATTTGGCGAACGACATTGTGCAATTTTGGAGAAGATTTTTGAATGTGACTGGCGTTTAAAATTGCAAGCTGTCTGAGGGCT
>JBFEUB010000258.1:0-4224 GCA_041547605.1 Desulfobacteria bacterium | reverse complement strand
TAGACTGATTGTCAAAAATATGTTCCGTTTGTTCGCAAGTCGTTGATGATTGAAAATATTATTTGGCGAACGACATTGTGCAATTTTGGAGAAGATTTTTGAATGTGACTGGCGTTTAAAATTGCAAGCTGTCTGAGGGCCTTAGGCCCGAGTTTTAGCGCTCCGGTTGCGCCTGACGGCTTGAACAGAACCACTGTGTGCATGATTTAGCGGAGCGAAGTTGATGTCCCGAAAACGCTCACGGAGCAAGGAAAATGGCTTTTTGGCGATTCCATAT
Organism: Desulfobacteria bacterium; assembly: GCA_041547605.1. Taxonomy (GTDB): domain Bacteria; phylum Desulfobacterota; class Desulfobacteria; order Desulfobacterales. The sequence continues at coordinate 3,947 of JBFEUB010000258.1, read as the reverse complement.
TCTTGGAACAAACTCCTGGGACACAACACTAGGCAGCAATTTGTAAATGGGTCAAGACGTATGCAGAATATGGTGCCGTTGAGGCACCTGGCAGGCAATATTCAGTGACCTGACTCAAAAAGAGATACTCCCTTGATGAGTAATTTTCTGCATTATCTACTGCAAAGAATATAATATATTCTGGGCGTTTTTTATGCAAAGTCAGGGTAAACATACAGTATACATAGGGTTTGGATCGAACGTTGGGGATAAGGCCGGGAATTGCCGGAAGGGCATTGCAGCTATTAATGAGACCGAAGGTTGCATGGTTGATGCCCAATCTCCCCTGTATGAGACAGAACCAGTCTACCTGGAATCTCCAGACTGGTTCATAAACGGTGTTATCAGGATTCGCACTGAGCTTGAACCAGAAGCCCTTTTCGCTCAGCTCAAGGCCATCGAGTATGCCATGGGACGTCGGCCGGGTGGTCCCAGGTTCGGTCCCCGAATTTTGGACCTGGACATTCTGTTTTACGATGACCGTATCTTGGGCGAAGGATTGGTTCAGATTCCCCATCCGCATTTGCACAAAAGGCGGTTCGTCCTGAGGCCCCTTTGTGACATCGCCCCGGAACTGGTGCATCCTGTGATTGGGCGGAATATAGAATCGCTTCTGTCCAACTTGAAGGATGAGGGCAAGAGCGTTGTCCGCCATGGCGTTGATTGAGGGAAGGTTCTGGACGCCCGAGATTCAAGCGGGGAGTGACGCCTCCCTACCAGACCTTTGCATAACGGCTTCGGCGGTTATTATGTGCTTTATGAGAATGTGACACAAGACGGAAGTTGCCGATAAAGCTTGTGTAAAGCAAAAAATAAAGGTATAATAATTAGTTGGTGTAAAGATGCCCGAAGCTGTCTTTACCCCAACGTTGCATAAACAACAGGGCCAATCATATAGAATGGTTCCTGGGCCCCACCAGGTGTGGGTTCTAGGGTCTATTTTATTTGCGCTTAAGTAGAATATACATGCGATTACTCATACTTGGCTGTTTGATCTATCTTGGCTATCGGGTGATAAAGGCGTGGGCCGCCCCCAGGCGATCCACAACCAGGACCTCGGAACAAGATGGATTGACCAAGGTCGATGACGTGATGGTTAAAGACCCATTTTGTGAAACCTATTTCCCTGAGAGAAAGGGAATCAAGGGTGTTATCGAGGGCAAAACCTACTATTTTTGCAGTACCACATGCCGTGACGGATTTCTTGAGTCTGCTTTAGCTGAGAAGCATTCCGAGCAGCCGGTGGGTCATGATCAATAAGAAGCGATTCCTGAGCATTGTATTTTTCTTGTGGGCCGTGGGTGGGACCCTGTGGGTCTGCGTACCCGTGCGGGCGGATATTTTCCGGTACGTTGACAGCCAAGGTATCATCCATTTCACCAATACACCGACAGTACCCGGATACAGTATCTATATGCGCGAGGCTCCGGTTCCCAGCACGCGCGGATTACCCGGCCAGTACGAGGGGTATATATCAGCAGCGGCCCGCAAACACGGGGTATCACCCTCCCTGATTAGGGCCGTAATAAAGGTAGAGTCCAATTTCAATCCCCGTGCTGTTTCCAGAGCAGGTGCATGCGGCTTAATGCAAATTATGCCGGAAACAGGAAAAACCCTGGGTATTGTGGATCTGTTTGATCCCAAGGAAAACATTTTTGGGGGCACACAGTATCTTAAAGAACTGCTGACACAATTTCAGGGGAGCTTGCCTCTGGCCCTGGCAGCCTATAATGCAGGTCCCGACAAAGTTCAGTCCCGCAATGGCATACCCAGAATTCCAGAAACCAGAAGTTATGTACGCAGGGTCATGCGGTATCTTGAGTACTACTAGAAGCTATCTGAAAAATGCGTCTGAGGCCCCATGGCGGCGTTGCGGGTCGGCTCAAAATGCTCACATACTATCGTGTATGCTGCGCTTTTTCGCCGCCCCCCGCCTTGTCCTGAACCCCGATCCACTTTTTTGAGATAGCTTCTATTTTCTCGACTCTGAACTTTAATCACTATAACGCGAGCCGAAAGCCTTTTCCGAGCTACATTGAGCATTTTCGGGCACGGAGCGGAGCTCTGCGCTATGAGATTGTCAGCTGAGTGGAGCCTTAAGCATCATAAGCTGTTTGAGGGCTTTAGGCCCGAGTTGTAGCGCTTGGCTTCACACTGCGTGCATGATTTAGCGGAACGAAGCAGACGTCCCGAAAATGGTCACGGAGCAAGGAAAATGGCTTGATGGCAAAGACATATTTTTTGAACTGACTTGTGAAACACGACACTAGAATCTCCGAAAACATCATGCAGTCTTTTGAAGACTTGTCTGCGTGGCTTGGGAATTCTCCCAACCAGTTGACTCTGTATCGGATTGCGAGCATTCCGGTGCTTATGGTGCTCCTTCTGTTTTCAAACAAGCTGTGCGCATTTCTTGCCGCTATTGTTTTTTCAGCAGCCTCTATAACTGATCTGCTTGATGGCCTGTTTGCCCGCCGACATGGTCTTGAGTCAACCCTTGGCAAGTTCTTGGACCCGGTGGCTGATAAGCTCCTCATTTCAGCGGCCTTGATCATGCTCATTCCCCACGGACGCGTACCAGCCTGGATAGCCTTTATGATTATCGGACGCGAAATAGCGGTGACCGGGCTGCGCGCCATCTTGGCTGAAAAAGGTGTGGTGATGGGGGCTGAGCAACTGGGAAAGTACAAGACCGGCTTTCAGATAGGGGCCATCATCCCGCTCCTGATCCATTACACGTATGTGAATATCGATTTTCATGGCGTAGGCGAGGTGCTTCTCTGGATTGCACTCATACTTACCCTATGGTCAGGGGCCAAGTATTTTATAAATTTTTGGAATGTGATCAACGATTAGGGTACTGAGCGTATTGGTTTTTCGGGGTAGCCAAGGCCGGGGCGCTCCAAGGACATTTCTTTATTGACAAAGCGTCACCAGACCGTTAATTGTTGCTTGTGATATAGGGCGGGAATAACTCAGTGGTAGAGTGCAACCTTGCCAAGGTTGAAGTCGCGGGTTCAAATCCCGTTTCCCGCTCCATCCATTTTTAATTATAACGACAGTTGAAATCCTTAGAAAAGATTCAGTTTTGTTCAAGGTCAAGGAAGGCGAGAATTTCAACTGGTGGCATACAGTTTGGTATGTTGAGGATTGAAATTCGATTCTGACGCTGAGATTGAAGCAAAAAGGATATTTTATAAGGATTTTAGATGGCGGCATAGCCAAGTGGTAAGGCAGCGGTCTGCAAAACCGTTATTCACCGGTTCGAATCCGGTTGCCGCCTCCAAATGGATTCAGGGGGTTAACCAAATCGGTTAGCCCCCTTTTCATTTTGTGCTACCATTTTGCAGCCATCGGCCTCTGAGTTACCCAAAACGGCCCTGCCTAGCCTAATTGCAGCCCCTCTATTGACCGTATCCATCAGGTGTCCGTAAATATCCATTGTAACCTGTATGCTGCTATGGCCCAGCTGGCTTTGTATGTATTTGGGGTGTTCCCCCTGGTCTATGAGCAGGCTGGCATAGGTGTGACGAAGATTATGAAACCGAATCCTGGGGAGCCCAGTCCTTTGGAGTGCCGGGAAAAACTGTCTGTATAACATGGCCGGGGCACTTTGCGGGGTTCCCTTTCCCGTCGGAAACACAAGGTCCAAGTCGCTGATAGGGCATGCTGTCTTCCACCTTGTTAGCTCAAGCACAAGCTCAGGGGGCATATCAATCTTGCGCCTGGATGTCTTGCTTTTCGGCTCGTAAAAATGGCCGTGATTATAGGTGCGCCTGACGTGAATTTGGCAGTCCGTCCAATCAATATCTCCCCACTGCAGGCCAAGTAGCTCGCCTTGACGCATACCAGTCAGTACCGCAGTCATGAAAAGCACCCTGGCTTTCTGATCATCGGTATTTTTTAAT
>JBFEUB010000257.1:0-4225 GCA_041547605.1 Desulfobacteria bacterium | reverse complement strand
CCTAAATTTTGAGGTATGGTTTGTTGCAAGAAGTGTGCAAGATTATATTTTTTCAAACAGGCAATATCTCGACAGCCTATATAACTTGTTCTTATTACAACAGACTTCTTTCTCCTAAGTTTTTTCTAAAATCAGGAAAACTGCCAAAGTACTCACTCGTGTATAACAATTCTTGACAAGCAAGGAATTTCCTGCCATTTGGAAAAAAAAGGTACTACAGATCCCACGTTTCTTACCTTACACCAGTTCGTATTGATTTTTCCGGCAGTACCCCAACGGCGGTTTAAATGAGGGCAATTTTTCAGACGTCTATTTTATTGCACCGTTCAGCCCGAAAGTACGTCTTCAGACCCCTTCACCGAGTTACTGGGTGGTAACACAGAGGGCGATACACAAGAATGCCTGAAAGGAGGGTTTGGAAGGAAGAAGCAGGGCGGTCTCGCGGCTTACAAAGGTTCTTTTTCATAGTGCTAGTGCTTTCAGTTCTGCAGATTTTTGGGATGACGTGGCAAGGTTGATCAATCGACAACCCTCGAAGTTGTTCTAAATCCAAATGAATGTGTCCTTCGGAGAACGGAGTTTGTGAAATGGCCGACCAAAAGGAGACACTAGAGCGGAGGCAGTATCGGCGATTCAAGGCTGCGAAAGCGGCATTTGTTATGCTGAGGCCTCAATGGCCTAATTCTACCGTACTATGTCAAATTATTGATATAAGCCTGTCTGGTCTTGCGTTTCATTGCTCTTCGATTCCAGACAAAACAATTCAACCAAGCGAAATGGATATATTAATGCGTCCAAGCCATTTCCATTTACACAAAATACCGTTTAGGGCAATTTACGATATTCAAAACTTTGACAAAGTCCCATCCGAACCTAACGGGATGAGGCGCTGCGGTGTTAAATTTGGCCAGCTAACACAGGACCAAAGATCTCAACTCGAAAATTTCATCCGGCACCACACTTTAGGTCGGGTATAGCCTTTGATGTACGAATATTCTATCAAGAAATAGCCTTAAGCGGTTTGAAATAACGCTGGGACTTAAGTATAAGTATAGGCCTAATGGTCAAAGATGGGGGCAGGGCTAGACAACTCTGCCTTTTCTTTTTCAATTTTGGCAACCAATGATTGTTTTGAGGCCTCTTCTTGAACTATCGCCCACCAGCACGTCAGACAGTGCGGCCCAAAGACCATATGCCGATCTTTCCGATGTTGGGTTCAGGAAGTTTGGAAAAGAAAACTGTCAAAGTCTAACTTAAAAAGTGTTACATAGGTTGGGCCAATGTGAAATAGTTAAAGCTTTATCTTAAGGTTCTTACAGGTCTTTCTATCTTAAATTCATTGGCATTACCAACCCGGGCATCGGTCTCCTTGTGCGTATTTTTGCGTCTTGAAAACACAGGGATGCAGGGCTCGGAAGGTATAGCCTGAAAAAGCCGAACAGGATTTCATGTTGTTTCTGGAACGGTTGGGAGCGCAGTTTTGATGCCAGTCATTTCCACCGATGTGGTGAGGAGGTACCTCCTTGAAAGTGGAGTTTGCGTCATGACCGACACAAAACAGAGAGTTGAGCAAAGGAAGCACAAACGATTCAAGGTTTTGGAAGGGGCATTTGCCGCGCTGCGGGCTCCCTGGCCTCATTCTACCAGATTGGGTCAAATCATTGATATAGGCATGGGAGGTCTTGCGTTTTCTTAGATTGATATTGGAGGGGAAACGGGTGGGCCATCTGAATTGGACATTGTGCTATCCGTGAAGAATTTCTACCTATACAAGGTACCGTTCAAAGAAGTTTCCGATTTTCAATTGGATAAAGAAGAGGGGCTCACAGCTATCGTTACCAGAAGATGCAGTGTCCAATTTGGTGAGCTTACCCAGGACCAAAAGTATCAGATACAATATTTTATCGAAAACTACGCCACAGAAGTGGCCTAGGTGCAGGCGCTGACGCCATATTCACCCATAAAAAGCAGAGGCAGGGCCAGGAAGGCCCCTGTCTGGATAGAGAGAGCACGGTAAGAGCCAGGTCCACAATCCTGCAACCCTCGCGTCAGCAACATGCGAAGAACCCACCCATCTTTTATGAGTTTTTTCTTGACATGCAGGAGTGGCTCCCTTAGGCTGAAGTACACGGTCCAACATCGCCCCTGTATTTCAGGGAAACGGATCTAGTACGCGAATTAGGTTCTCTGTTTTAGAACCCGCTCAAAAATCGATCTCTCGCCGTAGCGATGCGGTTTGGTAGCGTCTTCCAGAGGAACACCTGACAAGCAGTACGAAAGAACGAAGAAAGGAGGACAGTCGCTATGGCAGAAGGAATCGTCAAGTGGTTTAACGATCGCAAGGGATTTGGCTTCATCGAGCGGGAAGATGGCGAGGACGTATTCGTTCATCACTCCGGCATCAGCGGGTCTGGATTTAAGACCCTTTCTGAAGGTGACCGGGTGACCTTTGATATAGAGCAGGGTACTAAAGGACCTTCGGCAAAGAACGTTACGAGGGTTTAGCCCCAAGCTGTTCTATCAACCCAGGCATCTCGTCAAGATAAGGCGAGGTGCCTTTTTATTTTAAAAGTGTGCGAGGGAGAAAACAGGCCTTTTTCTGGTGCTTGTTGGAAGCGGTGAACGATGGCCGCAGGGGCGCTTGCATACGCGTATAATAGGAGTTAAGAGATGTCTAAAAACTCAAGACCGACTTTTCAGAAACGGGCAAAGGAATTGGCCCGGCAACGGAAGCGAGAGGCTAAGGAGGCTCGTCGGCTCGAAGCCAAAGAGCGCAAGGCCAAAGCAAAGCTGCGGTTCACCGATGAAGACCCGGACATCGCCGGCATACGACCCGGCCCTCAGCCGCTGCCAGAGCAGTGGGATGATATTAGGGATGACGAGTAGCTCTTTGGGACCAAACGCCCAGGCTGAAGAGGATATGTTCTTTTGCGTTGCCCCAAGTCCCGGCTGGGAAGAGACGAAAAATCAATCATGATGTGAAATCTCCTTGTCAAGGGATCTTGATGGGAGAACGCGGTCTTGAGTAGGCATTCATATAAGTTTTGACCCGGTAAGCGTTTTTTGGTATACAAAAAAAGGGGAAAATGATTATCGATATTATCCTTATTCTCGTTGTCATGTTCATAGGGGGGGTGTTGGGCCTTATTGTAGAGTTCCTAATATTCCTCTCTCCTATATATGTCGCCTTGCTGCTTCTCCTTGCCGCTCAATTGCTGACCTTGTTGGGAAAGATGATAAAAAGCTGACCGTTAACAAATAGTCCATAATTGATCCGACCATGCTACCCGCCTTTGGGAGAAATGCGGGTTCCGAATACAACTCACTTGACACAATCAAAAACAAAAAGAACGCCGACGGGCAGATGATCAGTGTGACGCCAACTGAGTCATTGTCATCAGTGGTGACGGAAAGTGTAAGCTTCACAAGAAATGATGGGTGCAAGCACAAGCAAGCAGAGTGCTCTGGATGAAATGACGAATCGAGGCTAATCCCTTACACAGGGGAACCTTCAAAAGGAGGTAACTCAGGATGTTTCAAAAGCTGACCAAGAAAAACCAAAATGGCTTCACACTGATTGAGTTGATGATCGTTATAGCAATCATCGGAATCCTCGCAGCTATTGCCATCCCGAACTTCATCAGCTACCGAAGACGGTCCTACAATTCAGCAGCCAATTCGGATATCAAGAATGCTTATACTTCTGCCCAGGCGTATTTTGCTGATATGCCTACGGGTTCGGTTTCTGGCACCGCAATATTGGCAGCATACGGATTCAGGCAGACAATCAATGTGTCGGTAGCCCCCTCTGGCACGCAAACCACACTGCAAATTGTAACGGCTCATGGTTCTGGAACCAGAACATATACGGCCGACAGTGAAGGAGCTATTACCAACAATTAAGTGTCAGTTGAACTGCAACAGCGAGCGCATTCCCTGTAGCTTGCTACAGGGTTAGCGAGCGAATCTAAACAGTTGCTACGAAGCACTGCCGTCAGGCAGAACATTCCCTGCAGCTTGCTGCAGGGAGCTTCAATGGTAAAAAGGGCAGGGCAGGGCTAAAAACGGGCCTGCCCTTTTCTTTTAGACTGATTGTCAAAAATATGTTCCGTTTGTTCGCAAGTCGTTGATGATTGAAAATATTATTTGGCGAACGACATTGTGCAATTTTGGAGAAGATTTTTGAATGTGACTGGCGTTTAAAATTGCAAGCTGTCTGAGGGCT
>JBFEUB010000256.1:0-4235 GCA_041547605.1 Desulfobacteria bacterium | reverse complement strand
TCAGAGCGTGTTAGACGAAATAACGTCTCTTCGCTGGAATTGAGGTAATGCATGTAAAGAATGAATATACAAGGAATTTAGTAGATTAGAGTGGCCGGGGAATAATCGCCTCGGAAATATGGGGTTCAGGGGGTCGGAGGTTCAAATCCTCTCGCGCCGACCAATGGTTCATAAGCTTACGCATAACGATTTCAATAGATTAAACACAAAAAAAAAGCCCCAGGCTGGGATTTAGGTTGGGGCTTTTTATATGAAAATTACCCCAAAAGGGTAAATTCGACAAAAAAGCCGTCACAAAACCCGACAAGTTTATAATTAGACCTAAACTTGTCCATTTTTGTGACCAAATATTCAGGGGTTCTCAATCTTGAAAAAGATCGCAATTTTGAGTTCCTTAAAGCTAACCGATCCATTCTCTACTCCCCGAAATGTCATCCTGGCTGAGCTTATCAGTTTGCGAAAGTTGAAACGCCCAAGCAAGGGGAATCGTCATGTTCCCGGTTCGTCGTTTGCACGGAGGCGTCCTTTATGTTATAAGACCCTGAAATCTTTTTTCAATTACCAGGACCGAGCTATAGAGGACTTATCCAACGCTTTCCCTTCGGTCTTCCAAACCCTGGATAGTTATTAGAAGTTCCTCTTTTAGCATACGTCCTGCGTCTATGACTGACCTCTTGGAGCCTTTAGGACGCTCAATTGTCTATGAAGAAGCTTGACCAATATAAAGGCAAACTCACTCCTTCCCAAATTGCAGAATTGACGAACGCAGCAGGCCGCAATGCAAAACGTCTCGTTGATGACGCAAAGCTCCTGTTGAGAAATGGGCGAATTCCAAGCGCAGCTTGTCTTGCCATTCTGTCCATTGAAGAATCTGGGAAGGCCAGCCTTCTGAGAGGACTCGCTCTGGCCAGAAATGCCAGGGAGCGGGCAGAATGTTGGCGAGACTACCGCTCCCACACTGCGAAAAATATATATTGGATTCTTCCTCAACTGGTTGTTAAGGGGGCAAGGAGATTAGAGGATTTGATGCCACTAGTTTGCCCTCATGCGGAACACCCGTTTCTCTTAAACAAACTGAAACAGCTCGGATTCTATACGGATTGCTTGGGCAAAGCTCACTGTTCGTTTCCCGAAGATGTCATTGACGAGAGACTCGCTGAGATGCTCGTCAAAACCGCTGAAGTCATGACCCCAAAGCGGGAGGTGTCCAGCAAGGAGATCGAACTCTGGATAAAACATCTGGGTCCGACTTGGAAAGGCAATATGGCCTGGATGAAAAAGGCACTTGAGAACTGGTATGGCGATATGAAGGAGCACGGCCTGATACAGGATCAAGAAGGAGAGATCAACTTTGAATCTTTCATACACGATGACTCTGATACCCCCCGCAAATAGTTTTCCGCAAATCGGAGGTCCAAATCCTCTCGCCCCGACCGGTAAAATCAAAGGGTTAGCAAAAATGCTAATCCTTTTTTATTTTCAGTTAGACGATTTATTAGACGATTGTGGAGGAACTGAAGGTTTCGATCCGAGATGGTGTGGGACTGTACGAAATAAATCTGGCCTGATGCGGCAAAAACCCCGAAACCAAGAAGCTCAATATTATGGCAAGAACAACCACCTGATTATCCATCAGATGGTAAAGATAGTAGAATCATATCATAGCATTTTGAAGGAGGGCAGAAGGAAAGATAATATGACATACGTTCAATTTTTATTATGGGCAGATGGGATAATGTGAATTGTCCTCAGTGTTCCTCAGGTGGTTCCGAAAGCCACATAAGAACGAGACAGACCATGCCAATTATGAAAACTAACAATAAGTGAACAAGTGACATCGCTAGCACCTCATTTTATTGTTCGTTGGATAGATGTCTTTTTTTCGGTACATGGGCCTTAGTTACAGTTGTCCTCACTTTTCATCTGGCGATTTCGAAAGCCACATAAGAAACAGACCCGCTATGACCATTACTAGAACTGCGATCACGTCAACAACTGACTTTGGAAACAGCTCAATTTGCAGGAGAAACATAAGTAGAAAAACCAGCAAAAGCATTAGAAACATAGCAAGTGGCACGGCAATTACGGGACCTCCTTACTCCCTGTTGCTATATCTTATGGTTGCCCCAAATGTAAAACCCCGCAAGCCCAGCAAGCAATACGACAGAAGTTACGACGCCTGTAGGACTTGGGTCTCTGAGGTTGAGAAGACCGTAAACTATTATGCCCGGCGCCATCACCAAAGCCCAGTTACGCACCTGTGGCTTCATCTTAGTTTTGGTCCACGGGGGGTATTCGATGGGATGTCCGCAACGCGGGCACTTTTCGACCTCTTTTATCAAAGCCTTGGAGCATTCTGGACATATTTCAAGTCCCATTGCTTGTGACCTCGGAGTGCGGCCATTCAAGTGGAAGTTACAAAAGAAATTGCAAAACCCATGCCATGGAGAGAGATCAAAGGGGAGTGCTGTCCTGTTCAGGGGGTAGGGAGCAAAATTACTGTAACCTGCCCTTTTGTGACCGCACGGTCAAGGTTGTAGGAATTTTCGGAGAATGAAATTTCTGTCGCATTCTTCGCAATTTCAAGGTTGCCAAATAGTTAGAGGAAAAAAGAACATTAAAAAGTGGTCAAAAACCGACAGAAAACGACCAAAAACGCAGGAGGAATCGCACGGAAATTCCACTATCCGATTACGATCAGGCTTAGGGTAAAGATAACCGAATCATATTGTAACCCTTTGGGGACGGGCAGGAGCAGAGATACTATGGCATTACTATAAGAGTAGACCCTCTCAAGGCAACTACAAGATGTGGACATAGGAAAGGCAGGATCACGTCTGACCCTGCCTTCTGAACCCAATCAGGAATTCTCCTTCACCACGATCAACCAACGACGCTTACCAACTCCTAATCTGCCTTGTTCATCCAGTAGTAAGTTTAGTGCCTATGTCGCTTCTACAAAAATATCCCTTTACGCATCATCGCATGTCCGGGCTCGAATATTACCTTGCACGTCTCCTTCAGCCTTATAACCTGCATACGTACCGCTGGTGACTACGATACGGACATGGTCGCCGTCCCCGTTTGCTCCTTCACCGTTATCCCAGACACAAACCTTTGCTATGCCAACCCCAGGCGCAGGCTCCTGCCACTTTGGGTTGGTGGATCTGAACTCTACTGTAAATTCATAATAACCAAGACCAAGAGGATGATCCTTGAAAATAGAATCCTCACAAGGGTCGCCGTTCGGGTCACCGGGTCCTTCCACGCATTGGTGAACTTCAGTTATCCAGCCATTCATCTTGACATCCACCAAACCATTGACGGTGAGATAACCATCTTTTTCGTGATAGTTGAAACGGCCTAGACCTATTTTTGTTGTACCCTCTGCTGCTGGACAGCTATTGGCATTGAAGCCGAACGATGCCTTCCCGCCATTAGGTCCTAGTCCTACGATCCAGCCCCCACCTGTGACTTTCCCCTCTTTTGTATCGGGACAACCAGTCAACGCCAAGAGAGCTGAAACAAAGAAAATGCCTAATACAACGCGGTAATTTCCCTTTTTCATGATGCACCTCCTTACAATTAACAAGAACAACCTGGCTAACGATATGCCTCAGATAGGTCTGAAGCGGGATATCACCTCTTTATTTAGCTCTGTTATTGGTTGTGCTTGTAAGCTCAACCATCCAACAATAAACGAGAAACCGGAATAAGCTGCCATGGGGAAGCGTGACAAATCAGATACGCAACAGAGGACCACTTTGAGATGCCAGCACCTCCCCAACCTATTTGAGCCGTGCGCAACCACAGCGTTGAGAAGATGCTGGATACGCCCGGCAGCCCTGCTACCTTATCCTTTGAGCTTCGGACTTAGGCCAGTGGCTTTGCGCCCCACGCTTTCGCGTGGTTTACCTTTTTCAAGCGTCATGGTGGGACATAAACTGATTATTTAACTATCCAGACAGGTATATCGGTTGGAATAGAAAAAACTTTAGCAAGAAATCCTCTTCTCGGAGGACTTGGCCGTGACTGATTCTCAGTCGAATTGACCTATAATTCAGGATAGCAGCCATAGCCGTCGCCCTGGTAACCCACTCATTGTGAAGCCGTCTATAGAGATATGAGTTGGATACTGTAAGTTTTTCGTCCTCTAATTTTCAGACATAATATGGCATTATCTCGGATCTGGCTATTTTAGAGATAATTTCTTGTAATCGTGACTTCACAGTTGC
>JBFEUB010000255.1:0-4238 GCA_041547605.1 Desulfobacteria bacterium | reverse complement strand
GGCTTGAACAGAACCACTGCGTGCGCGATTTAGCCAGGAGAATTCAAAAATCCTAAAATTGCACACCCACAAGTGAGCCAAATAGTATTTTCAATTGTCATCTATTCTTATCGGAACGTTATTCTGACAACCGCTATAATGGCCCTTGCGGCAGCACGGGGTTCTTTACTGCTTAAGGTTCATATTTACTCACAGTGTGACGGGGCAAATAGATGACGAAACAGCCTTTTATCGATTAATTTCTGGTTTGATGTAAACCGAATTTGTGGCTGATGGCATGAAGGCAAACCCGTCAGAGGCCTAGTGGATATCTGACGGAGTTAGGATGCCTTGGGCAAGGTAAAATAGAAGGTTGCGCCTTTTCCTTTCTTAGACTCCACCCAGACCCTTCCACCGTGGTTATTCACAATCCTCTCAACAATTGCGAGCCCGAGACCTGTTCCCTCATCATCTTCTATGTCTTTTAAACGCTGGAACCTTTCAAATATCTTCCGGTGATATTCTGGGGCAATCCCGATGCCAGTGTCCTTAACATAGAACTGATGGAACTCTGCCCTCTTCGCTCTCTCCTTACATCCAATCTCGATCTTCGGGTTTTTTTTATCTCCTATGAACTTGATGGCATTTACGATCAGGTTTTCAAAAACTTGACAAACCCTGTCCCTATCACAGCAAATGGTGGGAAGGTTATTCGCCACGTAGAGTTCAATCCCTTTCTCGTTCAGCCTGTCTTGGAGCCCCGAGACTACGGTACTTATTATTTCACGGGAGGGTACATCTTTCAGGGTAGAGACGACCCGGCCGACTCTTGACAATGCCAGAAGGTCAGAGACCAGAATTTCCATTCGGTGAGCACTTGCCTGAATCCGCTCGACGCACGTTTGGCCTTTCTCGTCGAGTTTATCCTTATACGTTTCAAGCAGGAGTGAAGAAAACCCCTTGATGTAGACGATGGGGGTTTTTAGGTCATGGGAGACAACATGGGCAAAATTCGTAAGCTCTTCATTCATCTTTCGGAGGTTCTCTTCTGCCCGCTTGCGTTCGGTAATGTCGATCAGGAACGCTTCTCCTCCCACAATCTTTCCACCCTGCCATACGGGGTTAGCAGAAAAGGTATGGTAGCCTACAGATCCGTCTTTTAACCGTCTCATCGACTCACCTGACGGGATCGATATTCCAGTAAGTAAGCTTTCAAAGTCCCTCTTAGCCTGACCCATGTGCTCATCGACTTGCGTCAAAGAGAAATGCTGTCCGATCACCTCGTCACGTGCAGCGTAACCGTGCATTCGTAACCAGGCCTCATTGACGTCCCTAAACTGACCATTTCGATCGATAAAACTGTACCCGGCTTCAGTCCCCTCAACAATTTTGCGGAATCGCGCTTCACTCTCGCATAGAGCCGCCTCTGCCCGCTTGCGAGCCACACGATCACCATGCTTTCGTACCACCTCTGGGAGGACTGCTGGCAGCAGATCCAAATAGCCGAGGCCGGAGTCTTTGATGATATAGTCATTAACGCCAGCCTTGAGGGCTTCAACAGCAAGTTGCTCGGAGCCTCTCCCGGTTAAAAGGACTAAAGGCACGGGGAACTCTTCATCGATAAGCTCCTTGCACAGGTCTAAACCGGAGATGCCGGGCAAACCATGGTCGATGACTACCAGATCGAATAACGAAGCGTCGGTGCGAAGTCGCTCCAAAGCTTCTTCAGCCCGTTCGCACTCCGTGATCTGAGAGTTGACTCGACTCTTTCGGAAGGCTCGCTGGAAGGCTAGCCTGTCGTGTCTGTCGTCCTCAACCAGCAGTATCCGAAGCTGTACTGACGATTGAGTTGGGCTCATGATCTCCTCCTGGCAGCTCGACCAATTGCCAGAAAACGTTGATAGCTCTGACCGCCTCAGAAAAGTTCTCGAAGCCGACTGGCTTCACGATGTACGCATTGACCCCCAGATCATAGCCTCTGAGTCTATCTTCTTCAGCCTTTGATGTGGTAAGGATGATGACTGGCAAGCGGCGAAGCTCTTCGTCGTTTCTGATACGCTCCAGAACAGCGAGACCATCCATCTTTGGCATTTTGATGTCTAGGAGAAGGATGCCGGGTCGGGGGGCGCTGCTATGTTCGCTGTACTTTCCGCGCCGATGGAGAAAGTCCAGACACTCCTCACCGTCGTTGACGATATAGAGCGGGTTGGCGATGTTATGCTTCTGCCAGGCCCGTTTGGTGGCCACAATGTCGTGTTCGTCGTCCTCAGCGAGAAGTACTACAAAAGGTTTTCTGGTCATCTCTATACCTCTTTCTGTGTCTTTGGAAGGGCGACAAAGAACGTGCTTCCCTCTCCAACCTTCGATTCAATGCGGACCGTGGCGTGTAGTTTACTGGAGGCTTTCTTGACAATGGCAAGACCGAGACCGGTCCCTTCATACTCCGTCCTTGTGTGGAGTCGCTGGAAAACCCGAAATATTTGCTCATGGTGGCGAGGTTCAATCCCGATACCATTATCGCGAACGAACACTTCATAGCGCTTCCCCTCCAACTCCAGCCAGCCGATTTCGACGTGTTTGGGTGTAGAATCGTTGAATTTGATCGCATTACTGATGAGGTTCAGAAAAATTTGCCGGAAAAGGGTCGGATCAGCGTCAATGGTCGGCCACTCATCGGCCATCACAATCTCTACATTAGAGGCCAAATCAAAAGACTCTACCAGGTCTCGGATAAACGCCCCGACCTCGATCGTCTCGATCGGACCTTCCACCGTACCAACGCGAGAGAATTCGAGCAGATCCTCAACTAATTCTTCGCCCTGGCGAACTGCGTGGTTGAGGCCATCAAGATACGTTTGCTGGTCCCCATCGAGGGTCGATTCGAGGTCTTCCCACAAGAAGTCGACGTAGTTTCGGATGGCTCTGAGTGGCGCCTTGAGGTCATGGGATACGACGTATGCATACTGAGAAAGCTCTTCATTGGCTGCTTCGAGGGCGGCGGCCTTTTTTTCAAGTTCGCCGTGTGCAGCAAGCAGTGCCTCATCAGCCCGCTTGCGCTCAGTAAGTTCAAGCTTTAATTGTTCAGTTGTCCTCGCCAGCTCAGCCGTGCGCTCTTCAACACGCTGTTCCAGCTCATGGTGAGCCTTTTGTAGTGCCTCCTCCACGCGCTTCCGATCTGTAATGTCTCGCAAAATGTGGACACTGCCTACCGGCATGCCATCACGATTCAAGTGAATAGCGGCGCTAATGCTAACGTCAAGAATCTGTCCGTCTTTGGTATATCGACGGCTTTCAACCCCAGAGAAACTTTCTCCCGCCAGTGCCTTATCAATCATCATTTGGGTTTCAGGCCAGTTTTCATCGGGGACGTAATCTAATTTCTTACCCAAAAGCTCTCCTGGCATCCACCCAAAAATGTTGGTGAATGCCGGATTTACGTACGCACATCTACCCGCCATATCGTAGACAACAACCGGGTCTGGAGACCCTTCCAGAACCGTACGGTATCTCTCCTCGCTATCCCTCAGCCTCTCCTCAGCCTTCTTGCGCTCGGTGATGTCTACAATGTTACCTAATACAGCGCGCTTTCCATTATAGTGTATTGCCGTGTTTCTTCTTGCAATCCATACGGTTTCACCGCTCTTTTTCACCCCTCTTGCCTCATATTCTGACGGCGCTTTTTCACCTTTGAGCCGCCTTGTCCTTATATTGTTAGTGAATGCCTTATCGTTTGGATGGACTAGCTTCCGGGAGTCTATGCCAATCACGTCTCGTCTTGCGTAACCGTAAATCTCCGCAAATCTGTTATTGGCAAATGCGATCTTTCCGTCCTGGTCGATGTAGATGCCAGTCAGTGAGTTTTCAACCAAAGTGCTGTATTTTTCCTCCGATTTTCGCAGGGCCTCCTCGGCCTGCCTGCGCTCAGTGATGTCTATCATATTTCCCATGATAGCAGGTCTTCCTTCATATTCGATGACGGTTGCCATCATTTCGCACCAGATGGTCTTGCCGTCCTTTCTGAGTCTTCGGACCTCATATCTCTGGGGGGCTGGTTCTCCTTTCAGCCTCTTTGACGCTATTTTGGCCAAGGCCTCTCTTTCATCAGGATAGATTAATTCCAAGGGATCCTTTCCCAGCAAGTCTTCAGGTTTATAACCATGGATTTCTGCGAATCTATTATTCAAAAACACATACTTTCCGTCCTGATGGATGAATATGCCGGTGAGGGAGCTATCGACAAGCCTCCTGTACTCCTCTTC
>JBFEUB010000254.1:0-4250 GCA_041547605.1 Desulfobacteria bacterium | reverse complement strand
CGTTTGAAGACGCCAGATTCAAGATAGGGCAAAGGTTATTTTGGAACAAAAAGAGGGAGCTTATCGACAAGTACTATGAAGCAGCTGGGGTAAACACCCATCCCACAGAACCCGGCGTGCTTGTGAAAATAGGCGAGGAACTCATCACAGAAGAAACTCTTGCCCCAATTTTGGCGAAAGTTTCGGAAAAGAACAAGGATAAGGCAAAGCTCAGATGGATTGATTACTTCATAGAAATCAAGGTCTTTTCAAAGGAGGCCAGAAAGGTGGGTCTTGAGAGTGATCCCGAGGTGGCCAGAGAAATCCGGAGAAGGACCGAGAAAGTCTTGGCCCAGGAATTTCGAAAACGGTTTATCACTGGCAAGTTCCAAGTCACTGACAGTGACATAGCCGGCTATTATGAGTCCAACCCCGAGCTGTTCAGAGTGCCGGAAAAGGTTCGAGCCAAATCCATCCTGGTCAAGACACGGCAAGAGGCTGAAGGCATCTTGAAACAGCTCAAGGAGGGCGCGTCATTTGGTCTTTTGGCTCAAGAGAAATCGCTTCATCCCCGTGCATCGAGTAGGGCAGGGGAAATAGGCTGGTTTCCTAAAGGAGAAAGAGATCCGGCCGTAGAAAAGGCGGCCTTTTCTTTGAAGAAAGGTGAAATCAGCGACGTCATCAAGACAGAGGCAGGGTATGAAATTATCAAGCTCATGGACAAGAAGGGGGGTGAAATGAGACCGCTTGATGAAGTCGAACAGGCGATAAAGATGACGTTGACGAGGCAAGAATTTCAGCAAGAAAAGCAGCATTACTACAAAAAGGCGGGGGTCAAGGTCACGGGCACGTAGCAGGTTTTTGCTGTTCTCAGTGACCTGGCAGTTTCATTATGATGGGGAAGGCGCTAGCAGTTCTAGTGACGTCTTTGAGGCTGTCTGAAGTGTCGGAAATCGAAAAGAGGCGCTGGGAAAGATATGGCTTGGAACTCCCTGTGCACATTACGTGGGAGGACGCCTCAGGTGGCTTCGGGGAGCGAGTAGGGTTTACAAAAGACATCAGTTCGTCCGGTGTTTGTTTGATGTGTGAGAGCTGCATTGAACAAGGGGCGGAGGTTGATCTCAAGATCAAATTGCCTATCGTCCTCGAAGGAACGAGGGGGAGCCATATGTCAGCCCGGGGAACGGTTGTCAGAAATGAAAGCATGAGCGATCCGCACGAAGGCTACGAACTCGGAATCATGTTTGACCGTTCCTATCCCTAAGCCATCATATTGCACGGGTTCTACAAAATGCCTGTGACAGTAAGCCTCTGTGAGGCAAGAAAGGAAAATGGCACAAGATAAGGATCCCAGGTTCACAGAATGAAGGTACTAAGTCTCAATCCTCCATTTTTACCCAAGTTCTCAAGAGAGCAGCGCAGCCCTGCCGTGACCAAGAGCGGTACCCTTTATTATCCAATGTGGTTGTCCTATGCAACAGGGGTTTTGGAGGAGGACGGGTTTGATGTAAAGCTGGTGGATGCGCCAGCTCAAGGTCAGGGCATCCAAGATATCATGCAATTCGTCAAGTACTTCGGCCCTGACCTGGTGGTCCTTGATACGAGCACACCGAGCATACACAACGATGTGAAGGTTGCTGCAAGGCTCAAAGAAATCCTGCCGAGCTGTATCACGACACTTGTTGGCCCCCACGTCTCAGCCCTTCCCGAAGAAACCTTGAAGCTTGACCCAGCCATCAATGTCATTGCCAGAGGAGAATATGACTACACGGTCAGAGACCTAGCTCGGGCCGTGGAAAGAGGCCGGGACTTTGACCAGGTTGAGGGGATCTCCTTCAGACGAAATGGACACGTTCTTCGCACACCAGACCGGCCTCACATAGACGACTTGGACAAATTACCCCTCGTCAGTCGGGTTTATCATAAGCATCTAAACGTCCGCGACTACTTCTATGCCATTTGCCAGTATCCTGAGGTCACCATCATCACGGGCCGTGGATGTCCCCATAGATGCACCTATTGTGTCTATCCACAGGTTTTTCAGGGCAGGCGATACCGGGCGAGGAGTGCGGAAAACGTGGTGGATGAGTTTCAATATATCGCCGAGAACTTCCCTTTTGTCAAAGAAGTCTTCATTGAAGATGACACGTTTACTGTGGATAGAAGGCGCTGCAGGCAGATCTGTGAAATGCTCATAGAAGCAAAAAACAAGCTCAGCTGGACGGCCAATGCCCGGGCCGACGTGGATTTGGAAACGCTAAGGATGATGAAAGCAGCCGGGTGCAGGCTTTTGTGCGTTGGGGTGGAGAGCGGCAATCAAAGTATATTGAACAATATCAAGAAGGGACTGTCTCTGAAGCGGATTTCAAAGTTTTTCGAGGATGCCAAAAAGGCTGGGGTCCTTGTGCACGGGTGTTTCCTGGTTGGGAACCGAGGAGAAAACCGACGGACGTTGGAAGAGACACTCGATTTTTCCAAGGCGCTGAATCCAGATACAGCTCAATTTTTTCCTCTGATGGTCTACCCGGGCACAGAGGCATACAACTGGGCCGAGGGAGAGAATCTCATTCTCACTCAGGATTTTTCTAAATGGGTGACTGAAGAGGGACTTCACAACTGTGTCGTGGAGCTACCCGGTCTGTCGAATGCTGACCTGGTGGCGTTCTGTGACAGGGCTAGGCGAGAATTCTATCTGCGGCCCAAATACTTTATCTCAAAATCTAGGCAGGTGTTGCGCCATCCCTCGGAACTCAAGAGGACCGCCAAATCCATGAAGACGTTTTTCAAGTATTTGCTCAGGGGAACTTTCCCTGAAGCTGAATCTTCATGTGCATGTCCGCAGGCGAACCCTGGAGCAAACGCTGGGGAGGTATGTCACTAGTAGAACTTCTGTACTGAAGGATATCTCATATTATGGAAATTTCGGTCATCATACCGGTCTATAACGGGGGCGACAAACTACAGAAGTGCATCCGCGCCTTAAAGCGGCAGAGGACGTCGAGGCCCTACGAACTCATTATCGTTGACGATGGATCCACGGACGGGGAGCTTCAGAAAGTCAAGGAAGATGGCTTCAGAGTCTTTAAGCAGGCAAACCAAGGGCCGGCAGCCGCCAGGAATCTTGGGGTGGCAAACGCACAAGGCAGGATCGTTCTTTTCACGGACGCAGATTGTGAACCCCACGAGGACTGGATAGAGGAAATGGTCCGTTATCTGGAAGACCCTGCAATCTCTGCGGTAAAGGGTTCCTACCTGACGAAGCAGAAGCAGATTGTGGCCCGTTTCGTCCAAATAGAGTACGAAAGCAAGTACGAAAGAATGAAAAAGGATCGGTACATTGACTTCATTGACACCTATGCTGCCGGTTTCAAGATAGAAGATTTCCGGAGAGTAGGAAAGTACGACACAAGATTCCCAACAGCTTCGGTTGAAGACCAGGAATTCTCCTTTCGCATGTGGGGACAGGGCTACCGGATGGTATTCAATCCAGAGGCGAGGGTTTACCATACCCACTCTAGCACGCTCTGGAATTACGCCAAGAAGAAGTTTCGGATCGGCTTTTGGAAGGCTCTGGTACTGAAGAGGCACCCGAAAAAGATTGCCAGAGATTCCCACACCCCCCAGACCTTGAAGCTGGAGATGGTCTTTGCCACGCTGCTTCTTATCTCTCTCTTGGCGTCCTTATGGAAAGACGCCTTTCTTCTTGGCGCTCTGAGTTCGCTCATTGGTTTCTTGGTAACGAGTTTGCCATTTGTTCTCGGGGCATTCAGAAAAGATCCCGTTATAGGCCTTTTTTCCCCTATCCTTCTTTTTGTGCGCGCCCTTTCCTTGAGTCTTGGCCTGATGGTGGGGGCATGTAGATTCTCTCTTCCGAAGGAAGAGGCTATGGGTGAAAAGGCATTGGAACAGCCCGGGGAACAGGCTAGATTCGTTCTCCATCAATACGCAAAAGGAATGATTTCGGCATGTATGCAAAAAGGATCTCGGATATTGTCGTTTCTAGTCTTTTGGTGGTCTTAAGCCTACCCGTGATGGCCTTGGTGGCCGTCTTGATCAGACTGGAGTCTCCTGGCCCGGCCATTTTCAGGCAGAAAAGAGTCGGCATGAACAGACGACGGGGTAATGGTTACGGCGTGCGAGGAGACTACGAGAGAATTGACAGGCGGAACGGTAACCTCGGTGGCAGAGCCTTTACCATGTATAAATTCCGGTCCATGGTTAAGGAGGCCGAGGCCATGTTGCCTTGCCTCGTTGACCTGGGCGCCCTGAGT
>JBFEUB010000253.1:0-4252 GCA_041547605.1 Desulfobacteria bacterium | reverse complement strand
TGATTGCTTATTTACGGGTGGAAATCAGACACCAAGCCCGTAAACCCGCCTAAACTTTGATACTGCCCAGTCAGAAGATAGGAAGTGCGATACGCGATCTGAAAGTGAAAAACGAATGGAACATTCAACACGAAATGATCGCTCAACAGGAACGTGGCGCCAGCCTCGGCCTTTTAACTTTCTTTTTGACATTAGCTTCCCAGCAAAGCGAAGCATTCTCTGTGGAAAGCTAAGGGACATACTTTCAGCTTCATTTGTTCCCCCCATGGCACTGACGCAAGCATCAAACATGCAGCGGTAAATAACAATGGGGTGAACACTGTATTTTACGGTACATAAGGCTGTATTTTGGGGAAGAAAACCAAAAACGGAAAAAAAGCTGATGTATTGAACCTAACTGTCAGGCAAGTGGTTTGAGGGGTCGAATTATTCGTGTTAGATCAAGAGGGAAGTCTATTGGCAGACAGTGACTGGACACAAGATGTTTGGTTTCATTCTCAACGCCCAAAACTAAAACATACTTCCCATTATTGATGCTCGACACACTGAGCACATCTATCAAAGGTTTCTAACTCATATGATAATTTTTTCGGGCCTCTATTTTTCAGACATTATATGGCAAAATCATGAGCTTGGCCAAAATGGTGATTATTTAAGAGCTAACGTTAAAGCTAACGCGCGATAGGCCGCAGGCCTGGAAGTCGCTCTTGAGCCCTTTGTTAGGCCATTTTCATCGAGCAGTTCCAGATACAATGTAAATCATACCCCCATATCTTGTTTCGAACGAAGTATTTCTAAAGTAACGTTCTACAGATTCCCAAGGGCGAACGTTGAAATACTCGGGGGTGTATCCGAATGGCCTTCCGAGTTTCAATACGATTCTGAACAGCCATGCTGGTAGGTTTTGCGGTTGCTTGCCATCTAGTATTACTATGTGACCACCTGGCACGAGGGACTTGGAGGCTGTTTGTATTACACGGTCATATTCGGGTATGTAGCCAAAGAGTCCTGTGGCAAGCACACCGTTTATCCCCTGTGGAAAATCATAGGTTGCCACATCTGACTGTACCAACTTTACGTTCTTCCAGCCAAATCGATTAACTCGCTCCCGGGCAATATCAAGCATGGCTCGCGTTAGGTCAACTCCTACTATTCGGCCTTCAGGCCCTATTTGCTCCAAAAGGAAAGGGAAATTCAAACCTGTACCACAGCCAAGTTCTATTATACGGTCGCCAGGTTGAAGAGACAACTTCCTAATTGCAATCAAGCGATAAGCTTTCATTCGTAGGCCAATAAGCCTGAATAGAATCGTGGTGAAATCGTAATGCTTCGCACCCGACTGGTACATAGCCCGAACTTTTTGCCTTGATATCGCCATATATTAACCCGCGGTCTAACAATTATGTGGAAGTCTGTTTATCACAACTGTGGTGCATTCAATATAGCACAATATTTATTGCCTGATCACAGTGATTAAAAAGTATACATTTATTCCCATTATTGATGCCCACATACAAGGCAGGCCTATCAAAGGTTTCTAACTCATATGATAAGTTTTTCGGCCTCCAATTTTCAGACCTTATATGGCAGTATCTTTGATTTGGCAAAACTTACAATTAATACCAGAGACCTTTATTCTTGGCTTAGGCACCTCCTATGAATTCACGTGTTGTCGTAAACCTCGACCAATAAAAGACACGTTTGCCGCTGAATGAGCTCTTCTCTCCCGTCTAAGGACGGGAGGAAGGAACAGAGGACGGCTCTGAGCCGCCAAAGCGTTTTATTCCTTCGAATTCGCCAAAACGCACATACATCGCTCCCCGCTTCCGATTGTTGCTGTAATTATATAGGTAAGTTTCGTAGTCCCGGTCCTCTTGGCTTAAACTTGGCCTGTAAAATTCCCGAAACTTTAGCAGGACATGCACGTTTACGCCAATAGCGAAGAGAAGCGCTCCAGCACAAAGGATCCACCGCCATCGCCAATATCGAATTGGCATAGAACGCAACGCGAATAGCAGCGAAATTAAAGTGAATGGATATACGCACCACCAGTAACGTATCTGAAGTATCGTCCAGTGACGGTTAGCGAGTATCAAGAACACTATAGACCAGCAAATGGCGACGATAGAAATCAAGCGCTGTGGGGACAGGACAAGGCTTTTACCTTGGCGGTGTCGAATAAAACCAATCGAAAGCACAGCCCCTGCCAGCCAAGGCCAGAAAAGATACTGCGAAAGCCCTTCGATCCGGATGGAGTGCCAGCAAAGATCCGCGAGGAAGCGTGGAGGAAGTCGGATGGCCATGCGATTCAAGATATATAAGACCGACCTTGGCGTCTCATGATAGAAAGCAGGCGTAAGGACTTTCAGCAACCTTTCCCGTGTGGGGTCCTGATACATGACAACATTCGAATAAAAATAGGGTCCAGTGAGAAGCAACACAGGAAACAGGAACCATAATATTCCGATCATGTAATAGCGCAAGCGTCTATTACTTAACGCGTCCAATGTCCACAGCGTGCCCACCGTAGCCAGGGTTATGAAGGTCGTCAGTTTCGTAGTCATTCCAAGACCAACAAAAAGCCCGGTGAGAAGGAATGCCCAGGGCGACGCTTTTTGCTCTTGAATGATTTTGAGTGCAAAATACAAGGCGGTAACCGAAAAGAGCAAGCTCAGTCCGTCATTAGCCACGATGCTGCATTGTTGCAAGGAATTCGGTACAAGCATGGCCGTAGTCAGGAGAAAGCAGCGGCCAGCTGGATCGTCGGGAAATAGGTTCCTAAAAGTGAAACAGACAATGAGGAATGTCAAAATCCCGAACAGCACAGATGGTAGACGCAAAAGGCGCAGACCTACATGCTCCCCCATAAAGGGGAAGCGATGCCCTGGCAGGTCATGGCGAATGAAGGGGTAGCGCGGGTTCTGCCACATATTGACCGTCAGGCGACCATGAAATTTTGCTTGTATCAACTTCGCATACTGTCCTACAAGCCAGTAATAGAGGGGAGGATGATGGACCTGGTATCCCCATCGATATGGCGCTTTTGGATCTACGGGATGGACTTCGGCGCCTTCAGTGTAGGCTTGGATATAGCGGCAGTGTTCGCTTTCGTCAGGCCCTTCAAAAGAAGGAATGAAAACCGCATAGAGGACGGCAAATACTGCGAAAACAGTGAAAACCAAAATCTCGCTACGGAATGCAGTCGCTGTGGTTGTTTCAGCCGAATCCACAGCTTTCTGTGGACCCTTGATTTGCCTTGTGCGGCTGTCTTTACGTTCCTTCTTAGTTCTACGTCTCTTCTTGGGCATACTGCGCTACTGTCCGGAAATATGAACTACGTGCGATTCACGGGGAGACGGTATCGTAAAACAGGTTGGGCAGTGAGTCAATCCAGATGGGCGTGCAGAAGAATATCTGCGACGATGTTATTTGGCTATGGTGTTAAATGAGACGGGCCTAACCTAAGGTTGCCCAGAAAAGTATACTGGAGAAGTTGTGAGATGCCAGTGCACATTGACCCTGAACTCCCCTCATGTTCAGGTTGTATTTCATTTCCCAAACTCAACAGTTCTTCCCATTATTGATACCCACCAACCAGGTGGGTCTATCAAAGATTTCTAACTCATATAATAAGTTTCGTCAAACGGTGGTGGAGATTCAGGGCAAGGAAGGCTGCTTGGTCGAAAATTCAGGCTGGAACCAGTGGCCGTGGCCCCTCATTCTGAGGCCAAACATAGAGATATGATTTGGATACTGTAAGTCTTTGGACCTCTATTTTTCAGACATAATATGGCATTATCTTGGATGGGCCCGATTCAAGACAATATGAGAATCACTAAGCCATAGACATAATGTCTGGTGGGCTATCTAAAACTGTATCTGAATCCGCAGGGCATTTACCCCTTCATCCTTTATGGAGAGCAACACTTTCCCCAGGCGCTCACACCAGGTGCGCACATCCTTCTCAAAGGTCGGACAGTCTCCCAAAACTTCCAATACGTCACCCGGTCCCATGTCTGGGGCATGGACAGCAATCTTTAGAACAGGCTGGGGGCACTTTAGCCCAAGTGTGTCTAAGACTTTTACGGCCATGATTCCTTCTCCTTACTTGAGATTCCGTCCTTCTGGCCGCTATCACATTCCTGTAATCTCTCTCCCTGAAAACCCTTGGTAAGGGCTACATCGACAACAGATAGGACCTGAGATTTGCCTTCATGTCTTTGATGCCAAATTTGTTTCTGATGCTTTGCCT
>JBFEUB010000252.1:0-4274 GCA_041547605.1 Desulfobacteria bacterium | reverse complement strand
GGTCAGTTTAACTGGGGCATGACCGGACAACCGGCCTCCCACCTGAGCCATGGATGGACCTTTTTGGCTATGACACTGGTGGGTCTTGCGTCTGTATTGATTGATGGATGCCCTTTTAGGCAGTTGATAAAGGCTGGTCAGGGCGATGTGGATGCTGGCATAGCCACCTTGGGCATGCTCCTGGGGGGTGCCATGGTGTACGCATGGTTACTCAGGAGTACCTCAGCTGGTCCCACGTTCGAAGGAAAAATTGTTGTATTGATAGGCTTGGTCTTTTCAGTGGTAGTAGCTCTGGCCTTTCGTAAAAGAAGAGGGGAGTGAATGTGAGGAAACAGGACAGAGGGGTAATCTTTGTAGCGACATCTGCCCACATGTTAACCCACGCGTATATGATGATATTTCCAACAGTATTGGTGCTGATGAGACATGATCCTTTGCTGAAGATGAAGGGGTATTTCCAATTGGGTGTCATAGGAACCCTCTGTTATGCGCTTTTTGGAATAGGAGCTATCCCCTCGGGTATTCTAGCTGATAGGCATGGATCTAAAAGACTGCTCAGTATATGTGTTTTTGCCAGTGCCCTGTCCTCTCTCGGAGCTGGGTTGTCATTTTCTGTATATCCACTGGTTCTATCTATGATCTTATTGGGCGCAGCTGCTTCTATGTATCATCCCTCAGGGCTTTCTTTCATCTCCAGAAATGTGGAAAAGAAGGGAAAGGCCATGGGCTATCATGGCGTTGGAGGTAACCTCGGCCTCGCATTAGGGCCAGTCCTTTCCGGAGCTGTTGCTGCCATTTGGGGTTGGCGTTCTGCCTTCATCCTGTTTGCTATCTTAGGGTTTCTTTTGGGAGTTGTGATCGTCAGGTTAAATGTGACCGATAACGCACAGGTCCAGAAAGAAATAAGTAATCACGACGACAGAGGCGGTAGCCGCTTTTCTATGCCTATGATCCTTTTGTTAGTATACAGCACTTCTGTTTTGTATGGATTGTGTTACAGAGGCTCCATGATGTATTTTCCCAAACATTTTGTTCAGAACATCCATTTTGCATTAAATGATGTGGCTACAGCGGGATTTCTTGTCTCTATGGTCACCCTGTCAGGCATGCTGGGGCAGATGATGGGGGGTACGCTGTGTGATAAACTCAGACGGCCAGAGTATGCTTATCTGCTCGTTTTTGTGTTTTCAACACCGCTTTTCTTCTCTATATGGCTTCTCAAGGACTGGGTGTTATTTGGAGCGAGCTTAATATTTGCACCGTTCTTCTTTGCCTGGCAACCTATTCAGAATACGCTTATAGCCAAATATGCTGTGCAGAAAGCCCATGGGCTCAGTTACGGAGTGAACTTTTTGTTGATTATGGGCATCGGCTCCCTGGCAGCCTCTGTAGGAGGGTATGTCACGGATACGGCAGGTGTGGCTGCCGTGTTTGCAGTGCTCGGGTTCATATCGACTCTCTCCCTCCTACTGGTCTCTTACATATTAAGAAAGCTGCCAAAGGGTAATGCCCCGGCTGGGTAGTAATGCGGAGGCAACTCTGGAGGACTATAAATTTAAGATTGATAATTCTAGCTGACGTCCGTTAGGCTTCAGCTTGCGAGATTGCTGTCGGAATTATTGGGAGAAGGAAACTAATAGTCAAAATGAAGTGGTTTAAGAAAGGCAAGAAAAAGGATACCTCTCCTCGGTCTGAAGCCGTGACAAGAGGACTTCTAATATTTGCCGACACGAGTACGGTGATGCACGCTGAACAGATCCTCAAAGAGGAGAATTACGATATTCGGGTAGTCAGTCCGCCTCCGCAGTATAGAACGGGCTGCGACCTTTCCATAGAGTTTCCAATGGTTGAAGCGTCGATGATTACCAAGATGTTAAAGAAGATAGGCTTGGGGCCAATAGACGTATTGCCTGTATCCGGAGATGGGTTGAAGCCTTTACGTTTGTACAAGACCAAAGACTTTGGCCAATACCTTATGGTCAGGGCAGCCAATATGAAGATTACCGTGGATAAAACAACCAAGAAAATTGTGAACATTTCTGGCGGGGGTTGTCCCGATGTGCCGTACCTGGCCTGGGAGATGGTGGGAAAGGCGCTCTCGGAAGCCCCCGAGCCTGCGATGATCGGTTTTTCCCTGTGCGCTTATTCGTTGGGCATGGCTCAGGATGAAATGGTAAGACTTATCGGAGGTGAGTGATGCTTCTGTTGGTTGGAGCCATACCCATAAGGAAGCTCCCGCTTTCCATAGGTAAAATTGTTCCTTCCGAACAGGGCTTTATGCTTGATGGTCAAGTTCTGGATGTGGACCGCGGGACCGCGGCTATGATTAGGGTTGCTTGCACCATCTGTCAGGAATATGGGTTGGAAAACCCAATGGCGTTGATTGCAGGGGATATTGGGACCAAAGACGGGAGCATGAAAATCTATGATTATTTGTTGGACAATGTGTCAGAGATGGAGGTTAATGTGCTAACCTTCCATTACATCATGCCCGACATCAAGAAGAATCATGCGGTCGTTGAAAAGATACGTTCACTGAAGAAAAAGCCAATTCTCATCGCCGATGCCGGCTCCATGTATGTGGCCAAGGCCGGGGGTGATGCCACGTATTATGATGTGTTTACCCCTGATTTGGGAGAGACAGCCTTCTTGGCAGATGAAAAGGCGGATCATCCTATGTACACGAGAGGGTTTATATTTCATCTGGAGGAAGATGTCCCGGAGTTGATCAGGAGAGCTTACGCGTCAAAGAATGCTGCACGCATATTATTCGTGAAGGGACAAGTTGATTACATTTGCCAAGATGGGGAGATCGTAGAGAAGATTTCACAGCCCAACATAGAGGCGCTGGAGCCCGTTGGGGGGACTGGGGATACAATTACCGGGATGATCAGTGCGTTGATCTATGCTGGAAAGTCGCCTCTTGAGGCCTGTCGGATTGCAGGGAAGGTTAACCGGAGGGCAGGGGAACTCTCCCAGCCTACGCCGGCTACGCAGATCAAGGATATTATGAGGTTCATCCCAGAGGCCCTGAAGGAAGTTCTTAAACAGGAAGGATAGAAATGCCTCGCGTCATCATACCGTATCCGCTTCGTAAATATGCTGACAATCAGCGCGAAGTGACCGTAGATGGAGGCAATGTTCGAGAAGCCATAGACCGTCTCTTCCAACAATATCCTGGATTCAGGGCAATAAACGATGAACTTGCTCTTCTATCCATTTTTATCAACGGCAGATTGGCCAGGACAGGGACTGAAGAATGGGATCATCTGTCCCTAAATGACGAGGATGAGATAACGCTTATAATCCCAATAGCGGGAGGATAGATGGCGTAACCTGTGAACAGATTAGTGCTTATCTGCGCGGCTTGATCCCATGAAGGCTCATAATACGCATTGATACTTTATGCTGGATGACGGATACTCGATATCCAGAGTCCAGCATCCAGCATCAATTTTTTTCCTGTTTTGCCGGGTGTGCAATATGATTGTATTCGAACACGTAAATCAGATCATACTTCCTGATCCCCGTTGGCAGGAGATTCTGGAACACTGTAAAAGAAAACTTGAGGGAAAACGTCTGTCTGGTGAATCTGAAGGACGCAAGGCTTGTGGTTTGGTGGCAGGCACTCAGAGTGAACGTACTTTGACCGTAGAGTGTATATTACCCGTTAAGAAGAATGTCAGGGATGAAGAGCCTTATAAGACCTATATTAACAAAGTAATTGAGCTGCATGCAGTGCCTTCAAAGACACCTTTTGGTGGGCGCGGCTGGATCACAGATCCTCAGGAGCTTAAAGCATGTTACGATAGGTGCGACCAGGAAAAGCTTGTCGTGTTTGGCACATATCATATGCATGTTGTTCCATGGGACCATGATCCGTTAAGAGATACGCCGACCCGCATGGATACCGTCTTGGCGCAGAATAGCGGTCTTTTTTCATTGATTGTTTCGATGGTTGATATAGCGCACCCGAAAATTAGGGCGTTCTATGAAGGTTTAGTGGAAAAGGAGGTGCCCATCCTTGTCCAAGGTGGTACATTAGCCAAGAGCGCGTAGGACTATGGCAGACATTTTAGAGAAAAAACCTGAATGTGTTGTTGAGTACACGGATTCTGTGGAGGGATTCAAGGGGTGGTTAGTCATTGATGCGCTCGCCCATAAGCTGTGCGCTGGCGGATTGAGAGTCCAGAAGGGCCTTACCTACGATACCGTGGTACATTTAGCCCGGAATATGACGCTTAAGATGCGAATAGCAGGTATTAGAGCGGACG
>JBFEUB010000251.1:0-4319 GCA_041547605.1 Desulfobacteria bacterium | reverse complement strand
TAAACTTCATGGACCTAAGGGCATCGGTGCCCTGTATGTCCGAAAAGGGACAAAGTTTTCGCCTTTTCTGATAGGAGGGCACCAGGAAAGAGGGCGCAGAGGGGGGACAGAGAACGTGGCCTCCATCATTGGGTTAGGCAAGGCGTGTGCGTT
Organism: Desulfobacteria bacterium; assembly: GCA_041547605.1. Lineage (GTDB taxonomy): Bacteria > Desulfobacterota > Desulfobacteria > Desulfobacterales. The sequence continues at coordinate 4,166 of JBFEUB010000251.1, read as the reverse complement.
GGCAGCAGCACATATCAATGAAGAAAACGACCGGGTGAAATACCTCAGGGACAAGCTGGAAAACAAGATCCTCAAGAGGATTCCCAATGCCATGGTCAATGGTGACCGTGAGCGGAGGCTTCCAAATACGACCAGCATAAGCTTCGAGTATGTGGAAGGGGAGGCGATTCTCCTTATGATGAATGAATTCGGTATCTGTGCCTCCTCGGGTTCGGCCTGTACGTCAGGTTCTTTGGAGCCCTCGCACGTACTTCGAGCCATGGGTGTTCCTTTTACGGCGGCCCACGGATCGATCCGTTTCAGCTTGAGTATTTACAACACCGAAGAAGAGATCGATTTCATTATTGAGAAACTCCCTCCCATTATTGAACGACTGAGAGAACTGTCGCCGTATTGGACGCATTCAAAGACGGAGGCTACCGCCGTGTAGCCTCTCAATACCCTTTCATAGGCAACCCCTATGTCAAAAGGAGAAGTTGTGATGAAACGCTCCAAGCGATGGATCTGCTTTCTTTTTATCGTTCTTTTTGCTGTGGCGGCTTGCAGCACGGTTCCGGTGACCGGCAGAAAACAGCTAAGCCTGATTCCCCGTTCCACCATTCTTCCGATGAGCTTTCAGCAGTATGATGAATTTCTTAAGTCCCACAAAATGAGCACCAATAAGGAACAGACTCAACTGGTGAAGGGGGTTGGCATTCGTATTCAAAAAGCGGTGGAACAGTATTTCGTTGAGAGAAATATATCTCATCAGTTGAAGGATTATTCGTGGGAATTTAATCTCGTCGAAAGCGAAGACGTGAACGCATGGTGTATGCCGGGTGGTAAAGTAGTAGTATACACCGGTATTTTGCCAATTACCAGAGATGAAAATGGCTTAGCGGTGGTGATGGGGCACGAAATCGCCCATGCAATCGCCGAACACGGCAATGAGCGCATGAGCCAGGCTTTGGCTGTCCAGATGGGCGGCATGGCACTTTCAACAGCCCTGGCAGAAAAACCGGAAATGACCCAGCAACTGTGGATGGCCGCTTTTGGTCTGGGGTCTCAATTTGGTGTTATGCTTCCTTATAGCCGGCTTCATGAGAGCGAGGCAGACCATCTCGGGTTGATATTTATGGCAATGGCTGGCTACGATCCAAATCATGCTATAGGAATTTGGCAAAGGATGGCGGAAGGGAAAGGTGGGCAGGCGCCGCCCGAATTCATGAGTACACATCCTGCTGGCGAAACCAGAATCCGAAATATCCGGGCCTTAATACCTGAAGTAATGCCATATTACAGAAAGTCAGGTTATTAGAGATGTAATGGCTGCCAAGACGAGATTCATCTTAGACAACCTAGCCATCGGCAACTATGAAGCGGCACTGAACCCCCTACCTACCATTTCAGCCCTCTTGAATGTAGCCGCAGAGAGAGATCTACAAGAGACCTCTTGCATTTATTACAAAGTTCCCATCATCGACATGCAGCCCATACCTGCCGCTCAGATGCAGGAGGCCGTTGCATGGCTCAAACGTTACATCAGCGAACATCTGGTCATGGTTTTCTGCAATGCCGGAATCGGACGTTCAAGCTCTGTAGTCGTAGGCTATCTGTGTTGTGAACGGGGATATGGCTTTGGAGAGGCTGTTGAATTTGTAGCAAGAAGAAAACCCGATATTTCAATTCTTCCCAATCTGATCGAGACCATCAAAGCTATACAGACTTGATCTTGGCCCAAAGCGAAACAGGAGAAATGTGGAACGGCCAAGTCCATGCCTGTTCACGTGAGTTGGGATAACGCGGGTGAAGAAGTCTGCTGGGGAAAGACCAAGGATTGTTGTGACCACGGATGTCAACGGAACGACGACGCCGAACAATACTTTTGCAGAGCTTGTCAGGGTTGATGGCTTATTTGACGCCATGCAGGCACTGATGAAGGGCTACACCTCCGGAGGCTGCAAATTTTCTAGTGTGCTTCCAAAGATGAAACGCCTGGCTGCGGGCGTGGATAGAAGACGTCTTGAGTCTTATGCTCAAGCTATGCCCCTATATACCGGCGTCTCTGATACCTTTGAACAATTGACCCAATCTGAGAAACTGGATGCGAAAGTGGCCCTTTCCACAACCGGCTTTGCCGGGCTGATGGCTTTGGTGAATAAGCTTCGTCACGGGTCTTTGTTAAGTGTGGCAGCGTCTCCAGTGCTTGTGCGTTTGCTAAGTCAAAAAGAAAAAACGTGTCTGATTCGGGCCATTACGGACGAGGAGCAGAAAGTCAAGGTCATGGATGATTTGGCAAGTTTACACAAGCCAAGCAAACGACTTTTTTTCCACATAGGGGATACCATGGGAGATTTTCTCGCAATAAGACATGCAGCAGAATTAGGGGGCATTGGCATCGGTTTCAATCCAAACGAGGTGCTAAAATCAAGCATTTCTTCTCTTCCCAAAACCTTCCGGACGAGAATCTGTCAAATTTATTTTGGAGCTGATGAACAACCTGACTATACCAGGGTGGGTGATGTCATAAGAGAAACGGTCTGGGAAAGACTCAGGACAGAACTCTAAAGCATGAAAGCCGTGGCGATTGTAAACCCGGTCTCGGGTCGGCGACAAGCTCCTCGCAGATGGCCAACCCTTCTGAAAAGAGCGGAGCTGCATGCCGTGGATATGGTGACTTGGTGGACCGAGGGCCCTGGCCATGCTGAAGCCCTAGCGGCACGAGCCCGCCGCAAAGGATTTGAACGAGTCATTGTGGCTGGTGGCGACGGCACGTTATTGGAGGTAGTAAACGGACTGTGGTGGGAAGCAAAAGGGAGATTGCCTAGTGTGGGAATGGTATCGTTTGGCATGGGTTGCGACTACATGCGCAATTTTGATGTCGGGCACAGCCTGAGCGAGGCATTGGTTGTGGCCGTGGGAGAATCATTGATACCGGTCGACATTGGGATGTGTCATTTGCATGATATGAATGGAAGACCGGTGCAAAGGGTGTTTGTGAACGTATTGGGTCTGGGCTATGATGCTCATGTGGTTGAACGTGTGCAGCGAAAGCGTAGTCACGTGTGCGGAAGAATAATCTACTTACTTAGTGCGCTGCGGGAGCTCGTTCGGCTGAAATCTCACCGGGTGGAAGCGGAAGTAGATGGAGACTGCTTCCACACGGACACGGTTCTTTTTGCTGTGGGCCTGGGGTGTTACTTTGGCGGGGGGATGATGATTACACCCGGAGCCTCGCCCCAAGGGGGTCGTTTCCAATTGGTGTGGGGCCAACATCAAAGTCGCCTCGAAGTGTTACACCTCCTTTCAAAGATTTACGCGGGTCAACACCTGTGCCATCCCCGGGTTCACACGCGCTATGGCCGTCACGTAAGAGTAACTGCCGAACCTCGAGCATATGTCCAGGCGGAGGGAGCGCTGATTGGCCAAACCCCGGTCGAAGTTGAGCACTATCCGATGAAGCTTCAGTTTGCGGCTGCAAAACCCAGGTTCGGTTCCTTGGCCTGGGCCAAGAACCGTGCCACCCTGGCCGGGAAAAATGAGGAGGCTGGATATGAGGGCGAGTGAAGGACAAATCGGTCGGGTTTTCGTGATACGGCTTGAAGATGGTGATGTTGTTCCTGAATGCATTGAACATTTCGCCAGCGAAAACGGCGTGTCGGTTGGCCACGCTATTCTCATTGGTGGAATTGAAGAGGGACACGTCGTGGTAGGGCCGCGTCGTTCCAACGAAAGACCACCAGACCCCATGTTCCTGCCCGTGGATGGCGCCCATGAAGTCGTTGGAGTGGGGGTTCTTGCGCCCGGGGAAGACGGTAGGCCGGTGCTTCATATCCATGCTGCTCTCGGCCGGTCGGGACACACCATGACTGGATGCTTGAGGCCGGGCGTCAAAACGTGGCTCGTGGGTGAAGTCATCCTTTATGAGATCCTGGGCACCAACGCAACGCGGGTTCGGGATCGGCAAAGCGGCCTTGCCCTGTTAGAGCCCGGGCAGTAAGTGAGGAAAAGGCTTCATAGCTTTGCTGCGATCGAGAGGCTGGCGGTCTAGACTGATTGTCAAAAATATGTTCCGTTTGCTCGCAAGTCGTTGATGATTGAAAATATTATTTGGCGAACGACATTGTGCAATTTTGGAGAAGATTTTTGAATGTGACTGGCGTTTAAAATTGCAAGCTGTCTGAGGG
>JBFEUB010000250.1:0-4360 GCA_041547605.1 Desulfobacteria bacterium | reverse complement strand
TCAGACAGCTTGCAATTTTAAACGCCAGTCACATTCAAAAATCTTCTCCAAAATTGCACAATGTCGTTCGCCAAATAATATTTTCAATCATCAACGACTTGCGAGCAAACGGAACATATTTTTGACAATCAGTCTAGATTGTTTGTCATCTGACAGTAGATGCAAATTATTTGATGCTGAACTTAGAAGCCATTTCAAAACCTCATTGCGAGCCCATTTCTGGCCATTTTGCTAACAAGTTCTTTACGAAACGAAGCGTAAAAAGCGTAACTGTTTGAGGGCGTTAGCCCAAGTTTTACGATTTTAGTGGAGTGAGCTTAGAACTTGTCAAAATGGCCAAACCGGCGAGAAAAGAAGTTTTGAAATCACTTCAAGTAAGGGGGCTACTCAACTTCTTGATTCAGCTTTTGGAGCGCAACTCGAGCTGCAGCCTGCTCAGCAGCCTTCTTGCTTTTCCCTGTCCCCTCAGTCGTCAGAAAGCTGCCAATGTTGAGGCGAACCTGGAAAGTCTTGTCATGGTCCGGACCGCTTTCGGCCACCACTTCATAGTCAGGTATTGTCTTGAATCGAACCTGAACGAGCTCCTGAAGCGGGCTTTTGAAATCCTCCGCGCCCGGCCCCTCCTCAACCTGGGAAATGACCCGATCAAACTGTCTTTCAATGACATCAAAGGCGTCCTGCAGGCCGCCATCCAAGTATACAGACGCAATGACCGCCTCAAGGCCATCAGCAAGGATGGAACTCTTTTCCTCTCCGTGGCTGAGTGCTTCCCCCCTTCCCAAGAGGAGATGCTGGCCAAGATTCAGTCTCTGAGCGACCTCAGCAAGCTGCGATTCGTTAACAATGGCAGCCCTCATCCTTGACAGGTCACCCTCCCGGGTCTCCGGAAAGCGGGTCATCAAGATATGCGTGATCACCAGGTCAAGGACAGCATCACCCAAGAATTCTAAGCGTTCATTATCTTGCAGGGCAAGGTCCTGTTGTTCGTTCACATAGGAACTGTGCTGCAGCGCTTCGCGCAGCAGCCCGATGTCCTTGAACTGATAACCCAGCTCATTTTGTAGGGATGTTAGTTCTTGTCCATTCATGATCTGTCTCTTATCGCCAAAAAATCCATGACGGGATACAGAAAACCGCTGAACATAGGCCTCCAGCCATTTACATCCGGAATAACAGCATTGCATTGGGGGCCGAAAAGAAGCGTTTTCCTGATTCGTTTTATTTAGTTACGCTCATCCTTCAACCTTTCAAGGTTCTCTCGCGCAGATAGGATGCTTGGATCCAATGCCAGGGCCTTTTCATACATAGCCATCGCCCTGTCGGTGTCCCCCTTTTCCCGGTAACTCGCCCCAAGGCTAGCATAATCTATCGCAGAATCAGGATCTATTTCAACTGCCCTGCTAAGGTTCTGAATCGCCCGGTCGTAGTCTTTGAGTTGAAAGTAAGAAAAACCAAGGGCATTATAGATCTCTTTTACAGGGCCCGCCGCTTGTTTTGCCCTTTCCAATTGGAGGCGTGCCTTTTCGTAGTCGCCGAGGCAGTTGTGACATGTGCCAATGTAAATCAGAATCCTGACCAAGTCCTCCTGTTCGGGTTTTAGACGGAGAGCCTCTGAAAACCTCTCAAGGGCCCTATGATAGTCTCCCTGCTCAAAATAACAAAGCCCCTTGAAAAAATGAAAATAGTACTTTTCCTGGTACGCAGGCGCAGCCTTGTCAAATGATTCAAGCGCCTTATTGTAATCGCCAGTCTTGGTGTAGCTGAAACCAAGTCTAAAAAATATGGATTCGATCTCTTCTGCAGGCGAAAGCTTCAGAGACTGTCTATAGTTCTTTACGGCCTGAACATAGTTTTCCTGCGCCTGATTCAATGTACCAAAATGATAAAGCAACGCGCCAATTTCATGTGCGGTTTCTTCTGGCAGAGGCATATCTGCAAAGCATTCAGCCGCCCGCTCTCTGCACACGAGGCAATCTCCTTGATACGGATCGTGCTCATCATACCACGCCATGATACCATCCCCATTGATCTCTCCAAAAAAATCTCCAAGGCTCTGGTTATTGCGAAATGCATCCAGACAGGCGTAGACCTTGCCTTCTTGGGCTGACACAATAAGCGAAGCAGGGCATGGGTTGGTCATCAATATGGAGTCAGATCCTAGCACGGCACATGAATCGTCTACGATGTCCTGATAGTGCAGGCTACAGACGATATCCGCCAAGCTCCCGGAGTCCCCGTGGCCATAGAAAATTTTTTCAGCCTTGGTGTGGACTTCTTCATTCTGTCTCAGAAAGAAGGTTGCGTTGTCCAGGTAAAGGCTCGGTAACAAAAAGGACTCTTTGAGCGCTTTCAAGAGGCTCTTAAGAGAGGCAAGCTCATCTTGCTCATTAGGAATAATAATCGGCAGGAGCATGAGCCGTGGCACTTCCTGGTGGACGTAACCTTCCTGGTCAAACGCTCGGGTTGCCCGCTTTAGATAATGGTAGCAAAGCCTTATCTCCTCCATGGCCCCCTGTGACGCAGGATGGACAAGATGGACATATAGCCGAGCAAAGAGACTCTCTCTAAGAAATCTGCTCACGCCCTTCAGCATACCCTCCACGTGAGGCATGCTCTCAGGCAAATTCCCGGTGACAAGATAAAGATTAGATGTCAGGGTCACATGTGAGCATAGTGCCGTGAACGTCCGGTAAAGCTTCTCAAACTGCCCTTCGTCCTGCTTTCCCAATATCACATATATTTTTTGTAAAGCGGATTTGAGCATTGCGCGTTGTCCGTTGATTGTTGTCCGTTGGCAGGACCGCACAGTCAGTTAACCCAGCAAGACGCAAGAACAGCTGGCGCGAGCTGCTATCTCAAGAGAACCTTAAACGCACACACAAGTAGCCAATCACGACGAACCACTGACAACTGGCCGTCCGTGTTACAGCGGAATAACAAAGCTCTACAGTCATGACTCTTTATAATACACGTCATCTTTAACGACTAAGAGACAATCCGCTTCCCTCCGTCAAGGGAGTTGGCTCGCCATAGGCCCTGAATCTTCTGAATCTCATCACAGCTCATGTGATCGGTCTCATACTGACACCCGATGGAAAGATAGCCAGGGCGATGGTTGTTCAAGGGCCGAATCTTGTGTTCCGCATAATGTCGCGCCATGTGTGTCCCAAAATAGACCTGCATCTGCTGGGAATTGGTATTCCCCATGATCTTTACATTATTTCTTTTCACAAACTCCAGGGTCTTCACTGCATCTTCGTAGGTTTCGTAGGGAAGACCGAACATGGTAAACAGTTCGACTTCAATATTCTCGCTCTGGGCGAGCTTGATCGCCTCTGCCACCCTTTGAATTGATACATGTTTATCCAGCCTTGCCATGACCCTTTCAGAAGCAGACTCCAGCCCGAATGCAATGGTGCTTACGCCTGCCTCCCTCATCTTTTTCATCAGCCCTGGGTTGACAAGGTCTGCCCTCGTCTGAAGCCACATCTCGACTTTGAGGCCTTCTTCCAAGATCCTATCAAGAATTTCAATAAGTCGTGCCGGCTTAAAAGAGATATTTGGATCCGCAAACCAGAGCCTCGTAATACCCTTTTTCTTGATCCACTTTACCTCCTCAGTGACCCTGTCCACGGAGTGGAAGGTTACCTGGTGTTTGAAGGCATGGGGGGTGTAACAGTAAATGCAGTGATGAGGGCATCCGCGCGATGTTAGCATTATAGCCTCCCTCATATATGCGTAGTCAAAAACATCATCCAGATAAGGCGAAGGGTAACGATCCAGATCGGTGAAGCCCTCAAGCTCCGCTGTATCATGGACATTCCCATCCGGGTCTCTATAAGTCACGCCAAGAAGATCTGAAAAGGGTCTTCCATTCTGAATGGCCTGTGCAATCCGCAACAGGCTCACCTCCCCCGAAGATCGACATATGTAGTCAACGTTAGAAAGTTCGGCAAAGGCAGCCGATGGCATAAACGTGGCCTGCGGACCTCCAATGGCTATCCTGATGTTGGTGTCTATTGATTTCATCAATCTGGCAAGGCCTATTACATAAAGCATGCTTCTCTGGTAGGCTGACAACCCAACCAAGGCAGGTCCAAACCGGGTGACAAGCCGGTAAAGACCGGCACGGGAGACGGACGTGTCCTGTCCAATAGTCAATATCTTGACAGCAAATCCCTTGGACTTAAGAAAAGAGGCAATGTAGCCGAGGGAGATTGGCGTTGTGGCTGGAGCAAAAGGATTTATCTCAATCAACAAAACATTCACGGTGGAGAGTCTTATAGGAAACCGACTCTTCAAGGTCAAGGGGAAATAAGGTCCCTCAACCGGACTCTGTACTCGGAATCGCCTGTGATTT
>JBFEUB010000249.1:0-4367 GCA_041547605.1 Desulfobacteria bacterium | reverse complement strand
GCTGCACTAAATTGCAAAAACTCGGGCCACCGCCCTCAAACAATTTGCAATTTTACGTTCCGCTTCGCTAAGAAACGATGAGTAAAAGCTGCAAAACGCTTCACGGCGTCATTTCGAAATTTGGGTAAAGATATAGAAATAAATCCATTTTGATACCCCGCCGCTTGCGGCGGGGAGCTTCATTCGATCCGGCTGTGTTAGAGAGCGTAAACACATGCCGTCAGGGCTAAAGGCCCGTATAGATAGATTTTTGACACCAAAGATATCATAGTCTTTAAACGTTCAGTTCTTCATCACGCTAGGGGAGTTAATCATGGTAAAGAAAGAAGTCTTTTTGCTATTGGCCTTGATCGTAAGCGTTTTCACGACAGGCATCGCGATATATGCGCCACATGGCGCGGTGCAGGCTTTTGCTCAGGATGACGTTGGGAAGGAGACAGGATTGAGGCCCGAAGGCCGTAAGTCCGCTCAGGAGGAGAGGAGTCAAAAAGGAGATCGGCCTGTAACACCCCCTCCTGAAGTAGGAAGTGAGAAACAGCAGATAGGTCGGCTTTTTGTCCAAACAGATCCTGAGAATGCGAGAGTGAGGGTTCTTAACATACGTCCGAAGTTTTATCAGGGTATGGAGCTTAACCCTGGAAATTACCATATTGAGGTCTCGGCGCCTGGGTATGCGTTGAAGAAGAAATGGGTTAAAGTTGCTGCAGGTGAGGAGAAGCAGATGAAGATTCGGCTGGTCAAGATTAAGGCAGCAGATACTATACCTCAAAGAGGGAAAGCCCTTACAAACAGCATAGGCATGAAATTTGTCTATATTGAGCCGGGCACATTTATGATGGGTAGCCCTGCTAGTGAATTGGGCAGGGATGATGACGAACAACAGCACCAGGTGACCTTGACACAGGGTTTTTATATGGCGGTCACAGAGGTGACACAGGGCCAGTGGCGAAGCATTATGGGCGACAACCCAAGCCACTTTAAGCATTGCGGCAATGATTGTCCGGTCGAAACGGTTTCCTGGAACAGCTGTCAGGAATTCATTCAACGGTTGAATCAAAAAGAGAAGACCGACAAATACCGACTGCCCACTGAAGCGGAGTGGGAATATGCCTGTCGGGCCGGGAGCAAAACCGAAATATACACGGGGTCCATGAAAGTCCTTGGAGGCAACAATGCGCCTGCCCTGGACGAGATTGCCTGGTACGGGGGAAACAGCTGTGCCGAATATGAAGGCGCCTTTAACTGTTCGGGCTGGTCTGAGAGACAGTACGCGTGTCCCCGTTGCGGCACCAAGCCTGTCGCTAGGAAAAAGCCAAATGCGTGGGGCCTTTATGACATGTTGGGCAATGTGTGGGAGTGGTGTCAGGATTGGTCTAAAGATTACGCCCCGGGCTGCGTAACCGATCCTACCGGACCGCCTTCAGCGGATTTCCGCGTGTGTCGGGGTGGGAGCTGGGACAGTTTCGCCTTGGCCTGTAGGGCGGCTGCTCGGTTCGATGAGGAACCTGACTGGAAGGACAATCTGATCGGGTTTCGCCTCGCATTGACTCCTTAGTTTTTTCTTTTTCCTCCTTGCTGCTTTCTAAATCCAGGAGTTAGGTTTTGAAATGGCTTCTACTCTTCGTCCTCCGCATCAGTTTCGTCGTCACCGTCGTCCTCAATGTCATCTTCATCCTCGCTTCCTTCTTTTTTAGGAGCAGTCTTCGGTTTCGATTTGTTTGCAGATAGATCCCTCGAAACACGCCTTTTGGGTTGGGTGATTTGCCTTTGAGAACGAGGCTGGTTGCGATCAAGGGGCCTGCCTACAACCCGATTGTTCGGCCTACCCCTCCTGTTATCAGAAAACGTATCAGGGCCACCACTGCCAGCATCAAAGAAACAGATGCCAATGAATTCAAGCTGTTTTTCGCCGTAATGCCACACCAGCGTGTAGTTTGTGCCCCTGAGAGCGTCTCTGATAATATCCTCTATGGTTTGGTCTTCGTAAGACCGGGTAATGCGTTCCATATTTGGGGTTTTATTCGTAGATATTTCCACCCCAGTCGCGCGACTTAACTGCTTGAGCACGTCCCCGATAGCAACATTGTTGAAACGCAATGACCATGTTTGCTCTTGCAACTCTGAAGCGTGCGAAGAACTCGAAAAAAAGATGATACAGGCCGAACATAAACAGGCAACTATAAGGTATAAAACAGTATTTAAACGTCTTGAGGCTGTCTGATTAGAAAAAAATTTTTTCACTTCTTCACACTTCCTCTGCTGCAAACATTCCTTCTTAAGTAACAAAAGCTTTATACTGTAAATCCGTCATCAGAAGCAAGTCTTTGTCTTAAAGCAGTATTTGATGTTCGAATTTCGATATTGTTTTGGATTTGCGGCTGTCGCCTCGAGAACAGTAGGAATTTGCGGCTCACGCCTTGAAAACATTACGTGCTTCGGATCTAATATCTTAACAACTCCAAAACGATGATATGTCTGGCTGAAATTGATAAGTTGCTTTGGGATCATGACACTAGAACCTATCTCAAAAAAGTGGATCAGGGTTCAGGGCAAGGCGCCGGGCGGTGAAAAAGCGCAGCGGGTAGTATGTGAGCATTTTGAGCCTGCCCGCAATGCCGCCATGGGGCGTCAGACGCATTTTTGAGATAGCTTCTAGTATTTTTCCACAAATACAGGACTATCATCCAACGTAATTTGCAGCACACCCCCGGGGGTTGATCGAACCTCTGTCACAGGTTCTGTTTGACCGGGCTCTGCGATCACGTGGTTAATGAGTACCTGTTCCCACGGCAACTGAATGAATTCTTCCGTGGATTGGTTGTCAGGATTATCGTACCACATGATGTACACAGCAATGTCATTTAGGCCAAACTTGTATATCCACGTGTCGCTGTCAGCCTGCAATGCACGAATCCTTCTGACCGCCTTTTTCCCCTTAATCTTCTCAATGAGTAGCTTGTATGTATAGTAAACAGGTTTCGGGGCAAAAGTGTTCTCGGTCAGTCCCCTGAATTTCTCAAAGTCGTTCGGCTCCATGGGAATATTCCAAGTGGCATTTGCTTTGTCGGCGAAGTTGAACCAAAAGACTTTTTGCACGTAACCGTCAAATAGGACAGAATATCGTTTCACAATGTCCTTGGCCACAAACCTGTTGTATTCCTCGGTGGTGAAGTTGGGGTCCATTTTCTTCTTGTCAATATTGGTTTCCGTTACCCATAACGGCTTGAGGCTGAACTGAGTATATGCGTCTATGTGGGCGTATAGTGGATTGTCTATTCTAAAAAACCTCTTGTAGTCTTTGTAAAAATGAAAATCAAAGATGTCTATGTTTCCGCCCTGCTCATCAACAATTCGCAACACTTCCATAAGGAACGAAGTACTATTTTCCAGATAGTATATCAGGGCACCCCACGTAAAGGCACATAAGGCCACCTGGGCACTGAGATCTGCTCCCTTGATGACATCATGCGCAAAAAGATAAAGGTCGGCATAATCGGCAGCTGTTCCGTTCCAGTAGTTCGACCCTTGATCCGGCTTTTTGCCGGGTTCATACTCAATCTGCCAGTACTTGACGCACTTTCTGTCTGTAATAAAGGCGGCGTCGGAGACTCCGTCTCCGTCATAGCGTTCCACGATTTCCGTTACAAAAGTGGCATAGTGATGAAGGTATTCGGGCGCGGGTGGTGCTGACCTCCAAACCTTTTTGTACCCCAAATCGATCTTTCCGGAGCCAGGGGCAAAGAGCTCGTGAACCGACCTGAGGGTCATAATGGGCTTTATTCTGTGGTTAAGTATGATCTTAATCTGGCGGTCCAACGTTTCAAAATCGAGGTTGCCCTCATCATCCATGTGCTCGTTCCATCTTACAACACATCTGTACCAACCGATATCCGCGTCCTGAACCATTTGGGAGGCTGTCCTGAGTTTTCTCGGTGCGAATTTTAAGCCGCAAATGCCAAAGCTGTTGAATCCATGGGCTATATCCGTTCCGTCATATCCATAGCTCGGATGAGAGAAGACCAAGAGTGAGAGTATGAGTATGAAGGCAGGCCAGACTTTTCTTGTGGTCACGGTGCCCCCTTTATAAAAGGTTCGAGACATGAGAAGCATGCGTTTTAAGCTTAGACGTGGTCGAGTTCCTGGTAAACACACACGCTATCTAGAAGCACGAGGCATCTCCTCGCCGTCGTTCGGCTTCACAAGGAAGCAGAAATTCGCGTGTTCAATCCACACTTCTCGATCATCTTACTTTTAGCGCAAGCTATTCAAGGGGGGAATTAGTAGAATTGAGGGTTTTGGGTTTGAAAATAACCGTTTTTGGTATTAGGAAGGTTACCGGCACCAGGAAATGGCTCAGAAGTAATCTG
>JBFEUB010000248.1:0-4388 GCA_041547605.1 Desulfobacteria bacterium | reverse complement strand
TTCACATACACGGTATCACCCATACCGGCTGAGCCCATGGCTTCCCCAATCGTGGCGTAATCATCCGGCACAAAAATGTCCTCGGCTAACGCCCCCTGGGGTAACAAAATGGCCAGGATCAAAAAAATAAAGCCGATTTTCATAACATAATTAGGCAAATCTCTACCCCACATCCCATTGATCATCTGTTAAAATCATCAGCGCACACCATCCTCACAGGGTAACCCCCAGAAAGCTTCTCCTCAAAGGCCCCAGTCATTACGAAGACAGACTATGAGCTATCCCGTGACACCGTCCGCATACTGGATATTTCTGCAACATATCAGCGCCATGGGTCTCAGGATGACAGTCTTGACATTGCATGATTGCCCGATGTTCGGGATGACATCTCGCACAGCCGAGGGCCGTATGTTTTGTACCGCTCTTTTTTAGCTTATCATAAGCATGTCGGTGACAACCCGCACATGACTCCTGTGGAATATCCTTTGGGTAAATCACTTGAAGGGCCTTATGGGGAGGATGGCACGCCAAGCAGTCAGCCTGAGTCATCTGTGTTGTGTGGGGCTGATGGCATTCCATGCACTCAGGAACATGTCTATGCCGTGTATGATGACAAGTGAAGCAATAGAGTTCTGTATGCTGGGTGACGTATGTCTTCATTTCCTTGTCAGCCTCAGGATGGCATATGTAACACCCTTGTTCTAGAGCACGGTTGGCAGGGAGGTTCATGGGGGCGTGCGCCTCATGACACTCGGCACATCCTGCCAAGCCCGCTCCATGAATCTGCCCGTGACAGGTCTCACATTTTGGAAGGATATCTTCATATTTTACCCTTCCAGGCCGATAGACATGGAACTGCTCATGACATCTCTGACAATCTATTCTGTGTTTACCGCCCTCGTTTCTTAACTGGTCATAGAAAGAATAATGACACCGCCCACACTGCTGTGTTTTAAGCGGTTGAATCTTTACCGTATACACGGATGCAATTTCTTGCTTGGTTGAAGCCGCAGAAGGAGCTGGTGCCACGCACCCCGTGGAACTTAGGCCAAAGGCCACTGTCACGACTGCCAATAGCATGCACAGCACTGATGTGATGCGGATGGTCTTTTTACTACTCGGTAGCATAGGCCCCCCCGGTGGCACCCATGTCATTCCTGTTTGTACCTTGTGAAGGAGGAAAAGCAATATCGTCATAAATAGATATCTCTTTTCCAGCATCTATTGCCGGCGATTGGTTTGTAAGATGAAAGTCGTAATTGTCCGGATCTACAAAAAGGGGATCACTGATTACATCCCCCTTCCCTTTTTCCAGACAGCCCGCATATTGCAAGACTTCATTCGTATCGACCTCTGAGTCGGCATCCTCACTCTCATGGCTCACATAACCGTTTGCGAATAGAAGGTTATATGAATACTCCCGGCACCCTTTCGTCATTATGCCGGAGACATAATTATAAGCGATCACGTTATTCAAGATGGTGACTTTCCCCGTACTATCATTTCTAACACCAGCTCCTTGACCACTGCTGCCGTTCGACACAATGGTATTATTAATAATCTCGACATGAAGTAGCTGGCTCGTCGGGTCGCCCACTAAGCCGCACGCAATACCAGAGAGCAGGTTATTATAAATCCAGTTATTTCTAATCCCAATCCGACCCGTAATGCCATGAATAATATGGATCCCCGGCCCCACATTCAAGCGAACCCTGTTTTGATAGATGTCCAACACCGGCGGAATCTCAGATTCGAGGGCGACAATACCCAATGTCCCATTCTCATGGATGTCATTCCCTTTGGCCGTCAACCTGGTATTATTCTCTACCCTGAGCCCTGCCTTTCCATTCTCATAGATGTCGTTTCCAACGACACGTAAGTCCACCTTGTTGTCTCGTTTGGGCATTGATCTTATGCCCCCCTCCTTGTTCATATAGATTCTATTGTTGAGAATGCTAATTTCCAGCAGGCGTTCTTGTTTTTTCCCGGTCCTGGACTTTTGCATACTGGCCGCGCTAGTTCTATGCGTCGTTGTGTCTTCAATGGTCACGGGTGCAAGCTCGCCGATATTTATTCCCGCCCTCCCATTTTTGAAAACGTCGCAGCCCGCAACCGTGACTTTTGCCCCTCTATCCACAACAATTCCTGCCATCCCATTCGAATAGACTTTACACTTTCTGATCGCAATGGGGGTTCTGCCTCTTATCCTGATGCCTACAACACTATTCCGATACAATTCATTGTCCTCAATAACAACCACATGACCGGCCATGCCAGCTGCCATATCCTCCATGGCCATACAGTGCGTGACTGTGGTGATGAAGATAACGAATATAAGACCTATAGCCCAGGAAAACTTGTACACAAAACCCCCATATTCCGACCCTGGTCAGTCACGATCAAACCTCATAGGAAGTATTTCGCTATTCCCACATGGAATACAAACTCTTCCACCCATCCATCATCTGGTTCTATCACGGGAAATTGAACTCCGATTTCCGCTCTAAATCCTTTCCGTAAAAAAAGCTGTATACCCGGAGACAGAAAGAGTGTATGCCCTCCTTCTTCCGTTAGTGTGGCTTCTTGCGTTTGTGGACCTCCGCCAGGCGTACTCGCCCAGGGAGGGCCAAACGTAGGGGGCTGTCCCAACTGTGTTTGGTACAACACGTCCCTTTCAGCAGAATCTGCCCACCTGTAGTTTAGTTCAATAATCGGTATGAGATTATGAAACCTGGGAAAGGCAAGTGCCACGTCCCAGTGAAATTCATCACCGGCAGTTCTGCCATCTGTAATCACATACCTGACATTGGAGTGTATGGTTAGCGGCTGTTTGACCGTGGTAAAAGCGATGCCAGGCGTAAAGTCAAAGCTTCCAGAGCCCAAAGGTATCCGCCTCTCCACACCTTTGTCTTCTGCTGTCTCATCTTCATCACCTGTTGGAATACTCAACAAATGGAATACTGAAAGATGTGTCATCCCCTTGCGCCACAGGCGATATTTTGTTAGGAACACGGTATCTCCAAATCCACTGACCTCAAGTTCAGCATCGATTCCTTCTCCTGCGACCTGTCTCCCCGGACCTTCCGTCACCTGAAAGGTTATCGGCACGTCGGTCGTTTTTTGAAAAAACTTGGGACACAAACCGATTGTAAGATTCCTGGTCAAACCGTAACGTATACCCCCAATCCACATATGCATATCGGTCTCTCTCGAATCGGGGGCAGCCAACACCTCGAGACCTTCGAACTCAAGCCCTGACTCCTGCGTCCAGTATTCATACTGAAAATCAACCAGGAATGAACCCTTGGGCAGGGTCATTCCTGTCCCTGCCGTCCTTGCAACAATCGGGGTAGGAATTGTACCAAAACGGGCCCCGGCAAAAGATGGTCTGCCGCGCGCCTCAATCGGAACGGGTTCAGGACGCGCCTCAATCGGAGCCGGTCCAGGTCGAGGTTCAATCGACTCAGGTCCGGGACGGGCCTCCATGGCAACGGGGCTGCGAGGAGCCCCGGTACCCTCTGGTTCCAGAGGCGCCTCAATGGCGACATCAAATGTACCCGATCTTTTTTGAACGTATTGTAGCTGGTTCTGCGCCTCACGAAAATCGGGTTTTATCTCAATGGCCTTTCTAAACGCTTCTTCGGCCAGATCATACCTGGCTTGCGCTCTATAGATTTCGCCCAAATTGTGGTGTGGTTCGGCGAAAGAGGTGCTTTCACAGGCTTCTTCGAATTCCCTGATAGCCGATTCATAGTCACCCCAGCTCTGATATACTTCACCCAGCTTGTTATGTGCCTCATAATAATCGGGACACAATTCGATAGCTTTTTGATAATAGGAGGCCTCCTTTTCTGAATTATCACCCGCCACTAAGCCTTTGTGGTACCACTGTCTTGCCTCCTCACAGTCATCAGCGCGCACCACATGGCCTGGCACTAGCCATGCTATGAATATGAAGATCATGAACAAGTTTTTTACAGCATGCAAAAGCATGGTGAGGTCCATAGCAACTTTTGTAAGAAAAATCAATGTACTCGTTCTGATTTTGACCGATGGTTGGTTTAGAGGAAGCGCGGAGGAACAAGAGAATAACACCGTCAAGCCCTCAACGATTGATTTCAATGGTAGAATATGCCTGCACGAAGGCTAACCTTTCTGGCGCATCATCACAACCCCCAACTCTCAGCTAACCTAAATACTAAAAAAATCCGCTTAGTAGCTTCACTTGATTCCAAGTTTGGACATGAGGTTATAGCGGTTGTCAGAATAACGTTCCGATAAGAATAGATGACAATTGAAAATACTATTTGGCTCACTTGTGGGTGTGCAATTTTAGGATTTTTGAATTCTCCTGGCTAAATCGCGCACGCAGTGGTTCTGTTCAAGCC
>JBFEUB010000247.1:0-4422 GCA_041547605.1 Desulfobacteria bacterium | reverse complement strand
TCTGACCCAAAAACGCTGTCACACGGGTTCTCCTGCAAGGCCTTAGTACGCGTTGGTGGTAAGCATAACCACAAAGCCGCAGAAAAATCCTCTGAAGATGATGAACCTCGAGCGTATTACAACACTTTCGTCTATTTCACGTTCCGGGCTTTCTTCGGTCAGAGCGAGGTTCTCGCCTCCGGAAATCTTCATTATTTATGACGATGGGAGAAGGACTGCTGCCGCCAAGCGCCCAGTGTCTCGTCATGTAAGCCAAAGATAGTGCTATGAAATGGTAGATGGACTAGCAAATATCGGGCCAAGGTCGTTGGTGGATCAAAACCGAAGACAGAAAGCTTTTTGTCATATTTCCAATAGACTAAACAACCACGACAAAGGGTTCCAAAAAATAGCTGATTCGTTGGTGGTTCCCCGTTAATGACTCCGCCGTATGCCAACCACAAGGTTACGTGCCAGCAACCGGGGCTTTCTTTTACCAATATAGGATGTTACAATCGTGGGACCAAAACAGGCATTCAGCCTTGTTATCCATCTGATTCTACAGGACTTAGATGGGCCGAGATGTCAGATCCCCATAGCTTGCCTTTTTAGCGCAGTATATATATATAAGCAAGCCTAATAAGTATTGCGACGCCTATCCGACAGCATGGGTTGCTTTGGGCAACTCACAGAATCACGCCCTGCCCGGTTGTCAGGATAACGGGGCGCATTCGTGGCGGTGAGCGGACAGTCATGAAGGCAACGGCTCCTGACATACACGTATGATGAGGGATGGGTGATCGAAATCACTCTGCCGTGGTCTGATGTCCAGCTCTGGTCGAGTCTGGCGCGAATCTTGCTAGGGCTAACACGTCAGGGCGGATCGCTCGGCGTTGCTGTTTTATGGTGAAGCTGCTAAGAAGGCTGGAGCCGGCTTTGTCATGACAGCGGCATAACGTCGTCGCAAGCCTGGACGCCGGAACCATCTTCTTTGGTCCACTCAAAAACAATAATTTTGGACATGTCCAAAAGGGCACTTTGGTGTAACGAGCACAGCATGACATCCACAAAACCTCCCAAGCACAATAATACGTATTGTCTACTCTTGGAAATTGTGACGGGTACTTTTGCCATAGCTTTTCTCATATATACTTTCCGCTCTATGTTACTGTTTCATGAAAGTACAATAATCCATGACCACCTTTACTGGGTATATCCGGTTTTTCAATTCTTTGCGGAAAACATCATTAACGGTCATTTTTCCTTATGGAATCCGTTCACTCATGGGGGCGAGCCTTTTTACCCTATGGTGCTTCAGCCCCCGTTCTTGGAGCCAACTACGTTATTGACTATCTATATAGCGAAATGGCTTCGTTACAATGACCTTGCATCATTGTATAACTGGGTCCACTTTGTGCATATTATAGTCATGGTATTCGGCATCTATATCGTTTTGCGCAGAATAGCCGAGAACATATTTGTTCGTCTCTCTCTCATGCCCATTCTCTTGTATTCTTCATTCACGCTAAGTCCTTTCAGGCAGGCTGGCATACTCTATCAATTCTTGTGGGTGCCGTATATCACTTACTTTCTTCTCACAATAACATATCATAAGGATTATCGCTGGCATAACTGGCTCTTTCTTGGGGGTCTTATAGGTGTGAACTGGCAATCATACTTTTTCTCTGCCACATGGATATTTTGCTTGTTTTTTTCTGCGGCGCTTCTGTTGTTTCGGAGAAGACTTGTGACGGATCTGTTCAAAAGTGACGGAATTATCCCCAAGTTTGCAGTCACACTTGTAATTATTTTTGCCATGATGTTGCCAAACATTACTGTTATGCTGGAAAAAGATAGATACGTATTCCCGGCGAGGATGGTAGAATCTGGTAATGAAGAAAGACGGCCTCAGGGGGGCCCTCAACAATATGAAGGAAATTCTTTGCCAGATGATCAGGGAATTGTCATGCCGTATAGTTTAATAACTCATACGGGCAGTTTTTCATCAATCTGGGACTTTATTCAGATCATCTATCCTGACCGTAATTCGCTCATTTCAGGACCTAGTAATAAAGGGACATGGGGTGTCCCTTCAGAAGCCTACATGTACATAGGCTTATTGCCATGGGCTATTGCTCTGTTGGGTTTTGTAGCTGGAAGGCATGAGCTTAAGCCGATATGGTTGTTTATTGCCTCAGGATTTGGACTTTTGATGCTGGGACCGGTAGGAGGGTTGCATAGAATACTCTACTATGTATGCCCCCCGCTGTGGTTTACAAGGCACGGTCATTGTTTTGTGCTCTTTTTTCTATTTGCCGTTTTGTACTTCTACGTATTGGGGTTCAATCATATCTTTGCAACATGGAATACTGCTCTCTTTCCATCAGATGCCAAGGGGAAAGAAGGCATACTTCGGCCTTTAATGCATAGCAGATTTGCCACCCGCCATCTTCATAGCATCCCCGCATTTGTGTTGTTTTCCGGCTCTATAGTCGCCCTTGTCTATTGGATGACGAGGCTTGATTACCCTCAGACCCATTATCTATTTGTTCTTATCCTTTTCATCTTTGTGATAGGTTGGATCCTTAGAAACGACTTAGGGAAAAGGGGAACATACGCCGGCATAATGGCGGGTCACATTTTCTTTGTCCTCATATTTTGCCAAAATGACGGATTAGCCTTTCTCATGCGGAGTCTGTTTTTGCTTGGTCTCCCTCTTGGCCTATTCCTTTTGATAAAGACGCAGAGGAAATTGCGAACAAAGGGGTATATAGTCACTCTCTTACTCATTGTTTTTTCCGCAAGTCTGATTAGGGACCTCAACGATCATCTTGGACTCGCGGCTTATTTATATCGTGGTCAGGAACATCCAAGGAATGCGTTTGATGTCAAAACAGATGTCCAGGAGACCAAGCTAATTGAGTGCAGAGAAAGCGGTCCCCTGTCCGTTCTCGGCACAACCGCTCAGTCCACCAGGTATCTTTCTCTTGTATACCGGCAGCCTTATGTGCTTTCCCCTCTCATGGCAATAGATCCAAATCAAACGGGTCCTTATCCGCACACTGCCGATGACTTTGTCATGGCTCTTACCATTAGACGGTGGAGCAGTTTCTTCCTGCTCAAGACCTACTTCCAAGTCATGAATTCAGGGATCCCTCCGTTAGCATTGAAAGAGATGTTTTGTGTTGGAAAGTCTATGTTTCAGTTTAAGCAAGGGATAGTCGGCATTGCGGACGATGGACTTTCTTCTCTGTTGAATGGAATGAATTCCGAGAAAGCCGTCCGATTGCTTGACAAGTTTGTTGTGGTTAATAGAGAAGACATTGACGCTTCTCTGGCTGAATTTACGATTTCTCCAGGTGAATGTGAAATATTGATCCACGATGCTCCTGACAAAAAAGGAGGCCAGAAAAGGAATGATAACTTTTCGTATTCCATAAAGGAATATCAATATGATTCATTCCGCATGAACGTTGTCACGGATAAAGAGGGAATTCTGTACTGGTCTGATGGATTTGATGATAGGTGGCATGCGCATGTCAATGGACAAGAAGTTCCTGTTTATCGCGCCAACGTCAACTTTAAGGCTATTGTTGTGCAGAAAGGGGTCAATCATATTGACTTTGTTTTTGAGCACACTCCGTTCAGAATGTCGTTGCTCGTTTTCCACGGCACATTTAGTCTTATCATCATGATAGCGTTAATCACACGCCATTTTTCAAATAGACGCATTCCTCAAGAAACGTAAGGACTACAAACAATCTTCTACCTTAATCGTGCGTAAACAAGATGAAGCAACATCGGATCCTATTAGGATCAAACGATCTTTTTGGCTTTCTTGGAAATTTTGAATCACTTCTATCAGTGAAGTATGGTCTTTGTTTCTTGTTATTCACTTTGTTTACCCTTCGGGAAAGCTCATGATACCCCATCTCCTGTTTTGTCAAGGGCTTGTAAATACACGACTCATTGATATCATATGATTTCTGGTGGCGCTCAATTCGCGGCGTCCGCAAGGAGACATCTGACCACCGCCACGGTTACACATAGATTCGGATCTGAATACTGATGAAGAGATGTCTGAAACATGAGACTATAGTGATCGCTGGCCTTTATGTGCTTTTGGTCTGTCTTGTCTATTTCCACGTCGTTTTTCTCGGCAAGACCCTCATCCCTTCTCTGTATTCGACTCACGGAGTGACCGACACCGGGCCCCATGGATACGACGGAAGAAGACCAATAAACACCTTCAATATTGATTTAGCCACGCCTGCTTACTACGAAAATCCCATCAACCGACTGGTGGGAGACATATATCGTCAGGGTGATCTCCCGCTATGGAATCCCTTATTCACGTCGATGCTGCCCGCCTGCACCGACCGTGCCCCAGTCGCATCGGTTGAGCAGTCCACGATGTAGGCCTCGGTCACGCTCACCATCGTG
>JBFEUB010000246.1:0-4485 GCA_041547605.1 Desulfobacteria bacterium | reverse complement strand
CTTGAACAGAACCACTGCGTGCGCGATTTAGCCAGGAGAATTCAAAAATCCTAAAATTGCACACCCACAAGTGAGCCAAATAGTATTTTCAATTGTCATCTATTCTTATCGGAACGTTATTCTGACAACCGCTATAAGCCTGCAGTCCCTATGAATCGGGACAGGGAATGCGCTCGCTATTGCAGTTCAAAGTTTCGCACCCCTTGAAAGAAGCCAGTAACGCGTATGCCGGGGCTTTTCGTCCAAAGCAGGGAGGCAAGGAATTTCCCTGAACGAAGGCGTACTGCCATTTCCAGCCAGAACATGTGCAAGGCTACTAAAGGCATTGGAGGCCCAGTGAAGGGAATTTCCTTACCTGCGGGGCTCCAGTTACTGTACAAGCCGTCAGTCATCATCGCGTATTGAAGAAGAAATCTCTCAGTTCTTGGCGTTAGTTCAACTAATTGAAGAGTGTGCCGAACTTGAGTAAATAACGAGGTTGCGCCGTTGAAGCCGCGGGCACATACTTAAACTTCACGGCTCGTCGATGTCAGAATATAGGGTCTCTCACCGCGGACTGTAATCTGCCTCTTCCTCAATCACAGCCGCAGGTTCTGAAATATACTTCTCCACCGTGGAAGTCAGTTCCTCAGCCACAGCCCGCCGGAGATGTTCAGGCTCTATGACCTCGGCCTCTCTCCCAAACCCCATAATCCAGCTCATGACCTCACGAAGGCCCCCAACCTCCATGGTCATGAGTAGGCTGCCATCTTCGGCCCTCTTGAATGCCTGTGACGGGTGCCAGATGTTTTCCTTGAGATATCTTTCGAGCGAAGGGTCAAACCTGATGACTACTTGTTCCACATCGCTACGAATGACCCCGAATGCGTCCCTCATGTATTCGTCGAGATCAAAATCATCAGGCGGGATGAATCGCTCATCCGTCACATGCAGAAGCCGGATGCGGTCCAACACAAACATCCGTATCTCATCGTGGACATGGCACCAGCCGATCAAGTACAGAGTCCCGTTGAAAAACCAGACCTTGTAAGGATCCACTTTCCGTGCAGTCTCACGTTTTGAGGACAGCGAGTAATAGCGTATCTCGATGATTCTACATTGCACCACGGCTTCGTTGATCTGTTTGATGACCTCCTTAAACCTAGAATAGTCCTTGAAAGGCTTGAAGCCGATGTGAAACGTCTGCTCGATCCGCCTCAGATAAGACAGGCTCTCACGAGGCAGGGTAGCCTTGACCTTCCGGAAAAGCTCATCCAGGGATTCGTAAAAAACCGTATCTTTGAAGATGCCCAGGATGTCCCGGTAGAAGTAGAGACTCATCAACTCCGTGACGGTGAAGGGAACCGGCAGGTGAAACTTGTAGCCCTCGACAAAGCAGTAGCGGCTCTTGGAGCCGTCTCTCTCAGAATACAAGGGAAAACCAGCTGCCTGGATCGCAGCCAAGTCGCGCCAGATGGTCCTGGTGTGGCAGTCTTCTTCTGCGGCAAGTTCGGCTACCGTGACCCCAACCTTGCTGGCCTCGATGGTACGCAAGATACGCCACTGCCTTGCTAACTGATCACCGCGCACGTTGTCCCCCTGCAACCGGGGTTAGGTGAGGATGGCTTTTAACCATGAATGATGTTGCCCTTTAACACAATAGGGTCTCCTTGTAAAACCCTGAACCCCCATTTCATATAGCATGCAGATGGGACATATCCGGTCTCACGGCGCCATTTTCTGGGCCTCACTATCGGACACAACTCACTCGAGATACCCCGGCAAGTACATGAGATTCCTGGGCGTCAAATCTGTATTGGACCTCACAGATCTCATGTCACGGCCCGCTAATTACCTAATATATTACATTAACTATAACGCTTATAGTGCTCCTTTTAAATACTATTCATAATAGCAGCTAACGGTCGGTTTAGGAGTTGGATAGTGCGTCTTTGGCTGGCCAAATCATCACCAAAAGGTAACAGCCTTCAAGGGGAACACAAGCCCTTTTTCACCGACACATTAAGAGGCTATTTTATGCAGGAAATTCGTTGGCGAGAATTAAACCATTACAAAAGCATAAAATGCAAAATCACAGAAAGGAATTTCCAGGGAGTGCTGGAAGCAGTAAAAACGAAAGGCCACGGGGGATCCCTCTCAGGTCGTCCGGTCTGGAGCAGGGGTAGAAAGAAATCCTATAGTGGCCTTATGTTGGCTAAAGGAAATCCGGGATCAGGGATACTCTTTTCTCCGAGTTTTTCCTTTCTTCGCAAGAGAAAAAATTTTCCCGACTGAGCCCAGACTTGTCTTTTTTGATACAAACAAGTCGTTACGGGCAACACCCGCAGGTCATTGTTTTAATTCTGTTGCCATAAACACGCGAGGGACACATTTACAGTAATACGAATTGTCAAAAGACACCGAGAATGGGCACATGAATGAACTTTTTTCCAGACACTGAGCAAATGATCCGAGCCCAATATCTCTTGCCTTACAGGTAAAGCCGACTCCCGGCTTGAACCACTTAAAGCTTTTGGGCCGTCTTAGTCCATTTATGGCTTTTTCTATTTCCTGCATATGTGCACCGAGCTTATCTCCAACTGCCTGTATTAATATCTTTTTTATAACAAATTTGATGAAACATTCTATAGAGAGCAACACTGATTTTTTTACACATGAAATACTATTTTCTTACCGAGATGATGCTGAACCATTCTGATGGAAACCCTAACAGACAGGGGGTAATTTTATCTCACTCCGGCAAGGGTAACGGGCAGGTCCTTAGAAGCCGTTTTGTTGCACAAAAAGAGGGTAAGGGCAGAGGCAGTTATTCCTGGGGAGTCTTATGGAGGACAAAGAAGAAAAGAATAATCAAGAACAGAACAATCATTATAAATGCAGTCCACAGCAAGAAATTGTCCGCATTTAGGTTTTTCCATAACGAAATGATAAATTCCAGTGACACTGTTAAAACCTCGTTATAGGGATTTTAGAAGTTACTTATCCAATTCCTTTGCTGCGTGTACACGAGCAGGGCATTTACAGTAATACCCAACCGAGAAGGGGCACGAGTCCATCTCTAGACACTCCACAAACGACTCGAGTCCAATATCTTGGGCTTCACAGGTAAACCCGAATCCCGGCTTGAACCATTTAAAATCTTTGGGGCGGCGCAGTCCCTCGAGCCTTTTTTCTTTATCATGATATTATTATGAACTGCTTCCATTCGTGACTCCCGTTTGGCCAACATCATTCAGTACTGACATTTCACATCATTCTAATCAGGAATTTGACGGAATAATATACATGGCAATCCTGATTTTTTGACGGTAATACACTATTTCTTTGTTGGGAAATTACTACGGAAACCCTACCAGAAAGGGGGGTAATAAGGAGATGCCTTAGGGCCAGGGGAAAAGTGATGTCTTGTCGCTTGGCATCACTTTGGAAAAAAGCGCCGGGGGGAAGCAGGCGCCTTCCTGCCCCGAGCCCCTCTTGATAGCATATATATAAGATGCAGCGGTCGATGACAATAAGGTAAAGCCTTTATTTTTCATGAAAAAACTACGTATCTTGAAGGCGGTAATTAGCAGCAAAAGGCAAAGGAAAGTACCACAAGGTTGTATTTTGGCTATCATGAAAACAGGAGGATAATAGAGAACCCAGTGGTTTTAGAAGGGGTAAGCGAAGTCCGGGGTTGGGGGGCTTCCCCCCATGCCTCGTTTTCACTCACGGTGAGAACTTGCCTTACCCTCCAACCCTCGGATACGACCTATCTATATTATAGAATGTCAATAGACACAATTGGACATAATACCAATTTTATAGGTGTGTAGTACTAATTTATTGATGGCAAACATACGAACGGAATACCCAAAGACATTCCTATATACTACTGATTGCCGTTCCGTAGTATATGTAAACAACAGAAGGGGGGTCATTTTATCCCACTGGGGCAAGGATGACAGATACGTACAAGGCTGGTGTTATTTCTTCAACTTCTTAGCTATGTGCACACGAAGGGGGCATTCACACAGAAATATATGACCAAAAGGCAGTGAAAACTGGCAATCATTGGGACGTTGTTGTTCTAAGCACACAAGGAACGTTGCCAGTCCAACATCTTGTGCTTTGCAGAGGTTCTCAAATCCCTCTGCATGGCACTTGAAATTCTTGGGGCAACATAGGTGGCCTATGTCTTCTCTCAGCCTTTTTTCAAGTTCTTGTTCCATGTGTGGCCTTGCTCTTTGACAATCAAATATGGACTTGGTTCTTGGGCTTACGCCTCACCTACGGTGTGGCTTTCAATGAGCTCTTGCAGCTTAGCCCTCTGCTGGTCCGTGAGCTTCCTAAATCTTAGACGACATCGCCTCATGGTCGTGGAAAGTGTAGGTGTCTCATCAAGTATCTCGACGTCTGAAATGATCTTAATCGGCAGCCGACCCAGATAGAAGTCACTTTCGGTCATAAATATGTCTACATATGATCCGTCCGACACATCTCCGG
>JBFEUB010000245.1:0-4548 GCA_041547605.1 Desulfobacteria bacterium | reverse complement strand
GGAGATCCTCTTATGATGAATCTGGTCTGCTCTTAAACGACAAAAACCGCGGGCTGATGGGAAAGTCAATTAGTCCGGCAGCATTTGGCGGTTCATTGTGTCGCGTTTCGCCCTGTCGCAGATTCCGTGCATCGCGTGAGGGCTGTGTCTTTTTACTTTCAATCCCACGTAATCAGAGGGAAATGAGCACATTCCCCAATTTACAGCTCCGCCCCTTCGATTACATGGCAATCGCTTACAACTTATTGAATTGTATAGTATTTCTGCCTGGCGCCGTAATCTGGCTACCGGGCTAATACCTCAGCCCAGTCCGCCTTGTGGGCGGGGACCTTCACACTTTCCCTGAGCCCTTGCAGTAGAAGTCAGCCAGCACGGGCTGCCTTGAGCCGGTAACAATGGCCATGGTTTATGCACAAATCCTCTTTCTCGCTGGTGACCGAGTTAGCATTTCCCCGTATTTGCGTGTGATCAGACACAGTAGGCTGAGTCGGAATCCGTTGCCCGAGTTAGGTCAACAGAACAATATCTTAAACTTTCCAATCAGTTACGCCACTTGAAACAAGATCAGACTCTAAACGGATTCCCACCCTTTTCTCTCAACCCACACTGGCATAAATATTAAAGAAATTGCTGTATTTACGTGCCTTGTACTCTATTCCAGCTTGTGAAGGGTGACAACTGTGGGGATTGCCGATTTTGCGGCGGAAAATACCTACTTTTCTATAGGAAAACTACTGATCAGTGAGGGTGTACCTGAATGTAAGGCCTCCCATCCCCGATGGGTGGGTGTTCTACCTTACACCAGCACCGGATTGGCAGGAAGTAGGCGGGTTAAATTGTCCCTCTGTTCTTGCTCATTGACCCCTGGTTTCATTCTTTGCCGATAAGATTGAAGGCAGCGTTCTGCTCTTCCAAATAGCCCTGCACCATAGCCACGACCTCGGAGATTTCCTGCGTGCGTGGCAAGTTGGCCGCAATCTTTTCTATGTACCGCCGCTCATGCACTGCGTGAAACGTGGGTCCAAAGTTCAGATCAAAGACCCAGCTGATCTGAAGCAGCTTAAAATCATTGACCGTGGTCACATCTTTGAGGTCAGCCATCCTAAGCTCGCGAAGGGCACCCAAGACTGCGGCTGAGCAGGCCAGCTTGTCGGGCAGGCCCAATACGATCGTGGAATTCGGGTCTTCCTTTTCATTCTGACGCGCATAATAGTCGATAAATACCCGCCAGATATCCAGCTTGTCAGCATCCCGAAGAAGACGCGCAAAAAAAAGGGTGCGCTCATCTTCCTTTTCGGGCAAGGTGCGTATATTGTGGTAGCCGATCGTCTTGGTGATGAGGGACCGCTCTGTCTCTGAACAGATTGATAGCACCTGGTGCTTGGATAGTACCTTTATCCCGAGTTGGGCATGGTCCTCTGACACAGAGTCCCTGAAGGTGCCATAGAGGGCATACTGTTCAAACCTGCCAACATCGTGTAAAAGGGCCATGGTTTCAGCGAGTAACACGTCGTGTTCAGAAAGATTCAGCGCCTGGCCGAGCATCAGGATTTCCTTGCAAACCCGTTCCGTATGCTCACCCTTCAACCGAATAGGCAGGTTGTAAATCGGATCATTCTTATAGTAAGCATCTACGTAGTTCGCAAACCATGCCTTAAAGTATTTCAAATCATCTGACTTCATAAAATGATCTTTCTAAAAAGAATCTCTCGCCCGCTCTCCCGATTTATCGGGATCGCTCGAGCACACAGAGGGCTACAAGAAGCACGATCTTTCTGATTTCTTGAGGGGAGAAATCAAAAAAACCACTCGATCCGCCGATGGCAGACAACATAGATTTTGTGGTTCCCATCTTTGAGCAGAGGAGTCCTGCAACTGCCCAGTAAATGCGTTTTCCTGAAGAAAAATAGGCAATCTTGAACTGTAAGGAACCAGGGCTTTTTCTCGATTAGCTCGCTAAACTATGAGCTTCGCGGAATCGACTTGCCGTTGGGGTTCACGGATGGGCACTAACCGGCCAGGCCGGCCTTGTACATGGCATCTGCAGCCACGGCTTGTCCCAGCGCAATGCCTCCATCGTTGGTGGGAACCTTGGACTGGGTGTAAACCTCAAATCCCTGTGAATCAAGGGTCTCGGTCAGGTGGACCAGCAAACGTGCGTTCTGAAAACATCCCCCACCCAGCACTACCTGCTTGAGCTTCCTTGACGCCCGCAAGCGCTGACACACCTCCAGGAACAAAGCAACCAAGGTGTTGTGGAAGGTGGCACTAATCAGGCCTGCTGAACATCCCCCTTGAACGTCATCCACAACGGATCGAATGATGGGCTCGATCAAAAACTGCTGCACGCCTCCCTTCTCCTGGATGTGAAAGGGATAAACACGCTCCATATCCTCTTCTGCAGCGGCTTCAAGTTCCACGGCTGCCTGACCCTCGTAGGCCACATCGTTGCGCACACCTGCGATGGCGGCCACGGAGTCAAATAGGCGTCCACAGCTCGATGTGAACGGGGTATTCACCCGACTTTCTATCATCTGCAGCAGGATCCGGACTTTCTCTGCGGGTATGCCTTTCAGGAACGGAATATCCATGTTGAGAAAATCGGACCCAAAAGTCTCGTAAAGCGAGCTCACGGCCATACGCCAGGGCTTCTTGATGGCTGCGGCCCCTCCTGGCATGGGAACGTACGCAAAATGCCCCACCCTCTCAAATTGGTAATCCTCAGCGACCATTACCTCACCACCCCAAATCTGCCCGTCTGTCCCATAGCCCGTGCCATCGAGGGCAATCCCTATCACAGGCCCGGTAAGACCCGCCTCAGCCATGCCTTTTACAATATGCGCGTGATGATGCTGGATCCCAATTTGAATCATTGACGTCTGCTTTAGGGCATACTGTGTACTCAAGTAGTCGGGGTGGAAATCATAGGCGATAATTTTAGGTTCAATCTCCAATATTCGTTTCAGATGCCGAATCGTCATCTCAAAGAAGTTCAGAGTCTCTAAGTTTTCGAGGTCACCGACGTGCTGACCCAGAAAGGCCTCCTTCTCTCGCGTCAGACAGATGGTATTCTTCCACTCAGCCCCACAGGCCAGGATGGGCTCTAAGGATCGATCAAGAAATATTGGTATGGGGACATACCCCCTGCTCCGCCTGATCTGTCTCGGCGAGCCCCCTACGACCCTCAGCACGGAGTCATCGCTCCTCAGGTAGATGTCTCGATTGTGGTTCAAGAAATAGTCAGCAATGTGGCCAAGGCGCTCAAATGCCTCTTCATTGTCGATGGCGATCGGCTCCTCACTGATATTAGCGCTGGTCATCACAAGAGCCAGGAGCTCCTCGTCCTGCAATATCAGGTAGTGAAGGGGGGTATAGGGAAGCATCACGCCGTAGTTGCGGTTTCTTGGAGACACCTGTTCGGCAAGATAGGAATTCGGCTTTTTTTCAAGAAGAACAATCGGGCGCTGTATAGAAGTGAGGAGCGATTCTTCAGCCTTCCCGACCAAGGCAAACTTTCTAATGTCATCGAGGCTTAGGGCCATGACAGCCAGTGGTTTCTCCTCCCTGTGTTTCCTTTGTCTCAGCCGTGTAACAGCCTCATTGTTCGTGGCATCGACCGCCAGATGAAACCCTCCCAGACCCTTTATAGCCACAATCTTTCCATCTTTTAAGAGCCTTTGGACCTCTTTTATCGGTTCCTCGGTAGGCATTTCCCGGCCTGCACGATCCCATAACCGTACGATCGGACCACAATCCCAGCATGCATTGGGTTGAGCATGAAATCTTCGGTTGGTTGGATCGTGGTATTCAGCCTCGCACGGACCACACATCTGAAACCCTTTCATGGCCGTAAAGGGTCGGTCATAGGGAACGTCCATGATAATGGTATAGCGGGGGCCGCAGTTGGTACAATTGATGAAAGGATAGCCAAAACGCCGATCCTCTGGATCAAAAAGTTCCCTCAGACAATCCTCGCAAACGCACACGTCCGGCGAAATCAGAGTCGCCCGTTGATCTTGTGCCTGGCTTTTGACAATGGAAAAATCTGCATACGATTGGGGCGGTTGCTCAACCACGTCTATGGATGTGATTTGTGCAAGCGGGGGTTTTTCGTTTGGGATTGCCTGGCGAAAGGTCTCAAGAGACTCTGGTAAGCCTTCCACCTCAATGTGGACACCATCTGACGTGTTTGACACGACGCCTTTCAGGTTGTGAGCTAGGGCCAGATTATAGATGAAGGGGCGGAAACCGACCCCCTGGACAATCCCCCTGATCTGGATCTTCAGGGCTTTCATTTCCAGGCCTGGATCTGGCTCAGCAGCCACTCGCACCATTGCTCGATCCCTTCTCCTGTCTTGCACGATATCTCGAAAATTTTCAGGTTGGGATGGATGCCGAGGGAGACCTCTTTGATCTTCTCCACACTACAATCCACGTAGGGTAGAAGGTCAATCTTGTTGATGAGCAGTACACTCGATTCATGAAACATGAGGGGGTACTTCGCGGGTTTGTCATCCCCCTCTGCAACGCTCAGGATCATCACTTTGT
>JBFEUB010000244.1:0-4555 GCA_041547605.1 Desulfobacteria bacterium | reverse complement strand
GTTGGCAGGATGGTTGCCGAATTGGAGGCACAGTCGAGTCCTGTTTCCGAGCTGAGAATTGGTGAGTAGTAAATGGCAAGCCAGCGTCGAACATCTGGTGACACAGGTCTTCATTCTGTCATGGTATAGGTTTCTTTTTCCTGTTCCCTGAAAGCCTTTACGTATTCTTTCAAGATCCGAAGTCTTGCTTCATCTTTTTCTTGAAATTCAATACCAGATTCAAACTTTCCAAGCTCACCTTCCCTGCAGTAAACCGCTTTTCCAGTAATATCCGTCATGTCGTCTTCCAGGCCTATGGTCAGCGATATGGTGTGCTTCAAATTGATTGGAACATGCGTTTCCAGAAGGATTCCTCCTTCGCTGATATCTAAGGTCCTTCCCATTCCCTGTTTCACGACATCTTGGTTTTCGTCCACACAGACATACGACAAGAGATTAAGGGATCTAACTCTTTGATGATTTCTTTTATCAACTGTTTCGATAGTCATAACTCACGACGGCAAACAGGTTCTCTATAGTAGCCAGATTCCTATTTGCCAAGTTTTTTGTGGAAGTCGCACGCTATATTGGTTGTGACCGATACGCAGATTGCCACATGTTCTATGATATTCCTTAAGGTGGCTGAGAGCTGATAATATTGCTCCTGTAAATGGTCACGATCGAGTGGCCTTACCTCAAAATCCTCTGATGCAAAAACTGAGGCAGAGTGGGGTTCATGGCCAATATTAAGGAATGGAACAAGGCCTACGAAATCCCCTTCATCAAGATTGGCCAGCAGGACATTACCGTGGTCTGTATTTCGGACAATAGAGGCTTCTCCTCGTACAACCGAGAGTAACCTTTCGTCCTTTTCACCCTGTTTGAGGAACGGGGTTCCATCTTTGACAACGTCCTCTATCACGTTCTCTCCCGTATAGACCGCAATAGCCTTTCCGGTCACCTGTTTCAATCTTCGATCAAGGCTCAATATAAGGCCTCTAAATTCATCGGACACCCCTGAATATTCTGTGAAAAGACGTTGTGAATCGAGCACACCTACTTGCACATCACCCACTGCCAAGACACTTGCACTCCGAGCACTCCCCCCCCTCAAGAATGAAGCTACACTCCCAATAAATGCGCCAGCGCCCAACCTGAGCAACGAGAGCGGCCCCCGGGATGTTTCCTTCACAACATTGATGACCCCTTCCAGAACAACCCAGATCCAACCGCCGTGTTTCCCTTCCTCGGCAATCGTGTCACCATCAGAAAAGCTTTCTTCGTCAACCACGTATGAATAGTCGACCAGTGGGCCGTTGATGAGAGGTAAATCTTTTTCTTTACCAGTTGAATCTTGACTTTTTGAAACAGATACCGGTCCAATCTTTTCGATTTCACCGTCATCGAGCATCCTTAGGCCATCCAGGAGTATTTCCATGCGGCTCTTGTTGATAAGCTTTTCTTCTGGTACCTGCCCCTGGGCGAATTCATATTCGCCTTCGACCCATCCAAACAGGGAGTTAAGCGCCTCAATGCCGGTCAAGGAACCGATTGAAGCATTTGCTGGATCACCGTCAATAATATGAACGAACCCCGCCTCCTCTACGTATTTGCTTTTAACGCGAAGAGTGCCCGTACTTCCATTAGACCCGAGGAGCTGCAAAATATCTCCGAGACTCAGAAAATCAAGGCTACCCGCAAGAACGATTTTGTTACCCATCGTTAATACCTATTCCGCCCATTTGAATTGTCTTTGTAGCGATTGCAGCGTTAACTTCAAGCACTCGTTTAAGGTGTCTCCGACCCCCTCACCCTTGACAGCACTGGCTGAGAAGGTGGGGACCTTAAGCTGTCTATTCAAGTCTCTTTCCATATCCTCGATAGACATAAGGGGAATGCCTTGTTCGGCAAGGTCCCTTTTGTTAAACTGCACAACAAGCGGAATCTTAAAGATACTGATGCCATAGTCTTTTAAGTTTTGCTCGAGGTCCTTCAAGGATAGCATGTTTTTCTTACGTCTGACCTCAAGGGAATCAGCAACAAAAACGACTCCATCCACTCCTTTTAAAACTAGTTTTCTGGTGGAGCTGTATTGCACCTGGCCGGGAACGGTATACAGCTGAACCCGCACATCACAGCCTTTTATTTTGCCGATTCCAAACGGGAGAAAGTCAAAAAAGAGGGTACGATCTCCCTCTGTGTCGATAGAAACCATTTCGCCTTTGACGTGCTTTTGAAAGGCCTTGAAAATATACTCAAGATTCGTTGTCTTTCCGCTTCGACCCGGTCCATAATATACAATTTTGCATTCTATCTCGCGCTTTTTTAAATCTAGAATAGCCATACAGCAGAGCTCCGGTCCATATAGATAAAACTACATTATAACACAATGCTCAACATCCGAAAAGATAAATCTTGAAGTCAAACGGCGAGTACTTCGTCCGAAGATTCCCTTCTTGAACCGCCACAGCGCGGGCATTTCCTGCCCGTACCTGTCCCGAGCTATCGGGATTCATCGGAAAGGGGGCTTCAAAAGACGTGAAACCACTTCTAGTCTGTTCGTATGATAAACTGGTATGAATATTTGGACAGAACATATCCATGCAGTTTATGATTAGGCACCTTCAATCTTTATGTCGACCCTGTAATCTCCCCGCTTTGCTCCTGTATCAATTCTTGTTTTTTCTGTAACTGTACCTGTAGCCATAAATACCGCAAATGCTGACGAGCATTCGACATCATCCATCCTGAGCCCAACCTGTATCCTGCTAATCGCGTCCTTATCCTTGCCCGGAACGATTACACTGACTGTGTTTCCTCTTTGGAAGTTTACATCCAATTCAATCAACCTTCCGCCTTTGGGCCTTATTCCTATTAAGGTAATATCGAGAAACTCCTCCTCTTCCGGTGTCTCGTCAGTTGGTTGGACGACAGCCTCAAAACGTGCTGCTGACACGACAGAGGGCAGCCTCTTCTGTATTCCTTTTCGATCGAGAATGCTTTGAAGAAAAAAGCGTATATTTTCAAGCTGTTGTGAAGAAAAAACAATATCGCTTGAGAGCCATTGTTCATATTGTTCTATGGCATCATCTAATGAGGCATTCGCAATATGGCACCTCAAAATATTCTTGGCAGAAACTACGCGGAGAGACTCCTTCTTCATCAACTCCTTAAACTCGGCCAAAGCTCTTTCAAACTGACCGAACTTTGCCAGAGCTATTGCTCCTTCAAGTTGGGTTGCGTACTCGTCCCTATCCTCTGAAAAGGAAAACAGATTTTTAATAAGGTCCTGAACCTTTGGTGACAGGTCGGGTGATTTTGGCGCATCTTCAACCCTTTCAAAATCGCTTCCCAATGCACTGATTTTTTCCGAGACAGTATCCAAAAGGTTTTGCCTATTTTCGAGCTGTTCGCTCTTTTGGATCAATGCTACCGCATTATTATATTTTTCCTTTGCTTCGTCTAATAATCCTTGTGATTGATAGAGGTCTGCTTCTTTTAGAAGTGATTTGATCAGGCTTTCTGTGTCCATCTCAATCCTCCAATACCTGTTCAGGCACAGCCCGATTCAGTTCCATTTCACATTTAATTGTTCAGGCGCCAATAAGACATCCTTTTCTAACCCTATGGCAAACAATCTTCGCCATGGCTTTTGGTGAAGCGCAAGTTAACAGTTAGCAACCTGCTTGTCAAGAACTGCACGAGTTGCATCATCTGGATAAGCTTTTGCAGTTGAGGAATATGGACCCCGCAGAATATGAAGTGTAGCGGTGTGCGCTAATCCGCAGCAATCTGATGGGTATGATAGCGAATCCACAAATGGCACGACAACTCCATATAATAGAAGGTCCCCTGCACGTTTTGAAAGGGATCTGGCAATATCCGAAAAACTGTAAAAAGGGTGCATGATGCGCGGTTCTAAATATGTCGTAAAATGAATACGATATCAAGGTGGCAGGAATTAGGGCATGTTGGTCTCGGGGCTCTTTGAGAACCCTTTTGCTGCCAGGTCTCTCGCCCACGAGGCAGGCTTGCATATCAACAGACTGTTGCTCAAAGTAAAGTAAGGCAAGATGTTGCTGCTGGTAATTTCAATCACAAGCTGTCACGAGATATCTTTGTTGAGGCCACGTCAACGATACGGGCTTAAAAAGTTCGACCGGCGTACCATGTCCCGCTACCCTCCTGATCTAGTCATACGAGCGGCTTGTTCCCCGGTGTCTCCTGGGTGTGCGCAATTTGTTACGACTGATGCCATTCGCTAGTAATAAGCGAGCATGAGTCATGCAAGGTTTTTGCTTAACTTATCAGCCTGATTTGTTGCATCGAAGCCATTGCCCGGATGCCGATCAGCAAGGCCAGCCTCCCCACATCATGACATAGCTCTGATTCCGCACGGGGCTCTTTATTCAGTTTTCAATACCCCGTTCCGCTTGCGGCGGGGTAAAATACTGTGCAATGAGATTTGCAGGCCATTACGATTTCAAAATCACGCGTTTGCTGGCTTGCATCTTTTGATCGTTTCTAAGCTCGCTGCACTAAATTGCAAAAACTCGGGCCACCGCCCTCAAACAAT
>JBFEUB010000243.1:0-4622 GCA_041547605.1 Desulfobacteria bacterium | reverse complement strand
TTATGAAGCCGGTTCCCTATCACTGGGATGAAATGAAAATCGGGCCCGGCGCACCGCCCTTCAAAACCGACAAAGGCTGGCTTCATATTTACCATGGAGTCTTTAAAACGATGGCTGGGTCGGTGTATCGCCTTGGCGCGGCCCTGCACAGTCTTAATGATCCGGCAAGAATCATCGGCGTTTCCGATCATTGGATACTGCAGCCCGAAGATCCCTGGGAGGTGAGCGGCTATGTGCCCAATGTTGTTTTTACATGCGGCGCCGTTCCTGAAGACGACGGTACGGTGAAAATATACTGGGGCGGTGCTGATACCGTCATGTGCACCGGCACGGCAGTGATTGATGACCTGGTGCAGTTATGTCTGACAAATGCCAGGTCAGCGATGTGAGAAAGCAAAGGGACATTCTCAAATCGACATATTTATCAAGGAGTCATGTCTGATGCCCGAGAAAATACTATCGCGTCCAAGAATCAAACATAAAAAGAAAAGAATTGAGGGGGACGCTTCACGCGTTATAACCCGTCCTCATATTCCCCACGGCGCGCATCGCATACCCAAAATCATTCAACGCATAGTGGACTTGCCTGACACGACGGCCGAAGATCTTCTTGCACAAATAATGCTTGATTTTTCCGGACGGCACAAAGACATCAGACGCGTTTTTGAGCGTAGCCTGAATGAGGTAAGAGATCATGTTCCTCGGGATGCCGTGCTCAGCGAGACCAAAAGGGCTCTCATCGGGGCCTATTTTACGATGGAGTACTCCATTGAATCGGCTGCCCTTTTCAACCCTTCAATTGTCCTCCACCCTGATCAGAGCGATCTGGACAAAGGCAGCTTGCGCTTTATCATGAGCCTGAGGGCAATCGGCGAAGGTCATGTTTCCTCTATTGTATTTCGCAGCGGCGTCCTTGACCGGGACAATACGTTTATCTTCGAGCCGAACAGCGATTATGTCGAAAGGCCGGACGTCCGATTAAGTCCGGTTTATGACCGGCACCTCTTCCAGCTGAAGCTCGACGAAATGGGGGTCTCCAATGGCATAACAGCTCGTCTTCTTAGCCAGTTGCCGGAAGATTTCACCCATGATGACTTAGATGAAAAAATCCGAGCGCTTCGCGCAAGACCCATTTCCTCTGAGACACGCCAAAACAGAACTTTCGAGATCATGTACTGGCTTGCCAATTCCAATTATGAGATGAATTTCCGACCCGATCACAAAATATCCGAACGGGTTATCTTTCCCGTTTCGGAAAACGAAAGCAGCGGCATTGAAGACGCCCGGTTCGTGCAATTTTTTGATGACAACGGCGAGGTCACCTATTATGCGACCTATACGGCTTATAATGGTCGTACAATCCTCCCGCAGCTGATTGCAACAAAGGATTTTATCAAATTTAAAGTTATGACGCTCAACGGCAAAGCCATACGGAACAAGGGTATGGCTCTTTTTCCTCGCAGAATTGATGGCAGCTACGTTATGCTTTCTCGCCAGGACAATGAAAATAATCATATCATGTTCTCAGACAACATCCATTTCTGGCAGGAGTCAGAAATCATCCAGGAGCCCACACGTCCCTGGGAATTCATTCAGATCGGAAACTGCGGCTCACCGCTGGAAACCGATCAGGGCTGGATCGTACTCACCCACGGTGTCGGGCCCATGCGTCAGTATTGCATCGGCGCCATGCTGCTTGATCTTGAAAACCCGGCAAAAATCATCGCCCGCCTTGAAGAGCCGTTACTTACCCCACGTGAGGAAGAGCGCGAGGGGTATGTCCCCAATGTTGTTTATACCTGCGGCGCGATTTTGCACAATAGCGACTTGGTCATTCCCTACGGAATGTCTGATATTACGTGCCGCATAGCAACTGTTAAAGTGAGCGAATTGATTAACTGCATGCACCCGGTAGCTTGATGATTTTAAGGTTGCCCTTTATGTAAGTGATCTGCCATTGTTCACAGGCTGAACATCGTGTTTGAAAGTTAAGATTACTTGCATCACCGTCCCCAATAAACAAAGTGTCGCCTTTAAATGAATGTCACGCATCGTCTGTCATGAGGAGGTTGTGTCATGGCCAGCAAGAAAGAACGAGTTGACCAAAGGCAATGTAAGCGTTTTCGAGTCCGGGACGATACGGTTGTTATATTCAGATCCCCTGACGCTGGAATGGGTCGACTAATAGACATCAGTATGGACGGACTTACGTTTGATTGGGTTACAAGCGAAGTGCTGCCAATTGAAGCAACCAAACTGGATATATGCCGAACAGACAGTCTCTTTATTCTGTATAACCTACCGTGCCAAAGCATTTGGGAGTTGTCAATCTACGAAAAACACCCGACCGCTTTACACAGGAAGCGCTGTGGCGTGCAATTTGGCGAGTTAACACCTGACCAAAAATCTCAGCTGGAACATTTTATCCAAAACCACACCACGGGTGAGGTGCATGCCCAAGACCCGGATACACATTGATTGTCAAAGAGCGAAGGTAGGATCAGAAATGCCTTTTCTGTGTTCATATGTTGTATCCACATCTTGTGGTGTCAATACTGTACCCGGAAGTGACGGTACTGCCACGTTACTGATGACAGAGCACGCGACAAGAAGTGTTTTGATAGCGGTTTGATATCTTTAGCTGCTGCCTTGCTTGAAACGGCACGACTGTCAATTCACGATATCAAGAAATAATCTCTAAAATAGCCAAATCCGAGGTAATGCCATATTATCCATACTTCTGCCCATCGCAGAAGCCTTATGATGTGGTTCAGTTATCTCG
Organism: Desulfobacteria bacterium; assembly: GCA_041547605.1. Classification (GTDB taxonomy): domain Bacteria; phylum Desulfobacterota; class Desulfobacteria; order Desulfobacterales. The sequence continues at coordinate 1,840 of JBFEUB010000243.1, read as the reverse complement.
ACTTTCTCGATATTGAAGATAATGGGAAGTAACTTCTAGTTTTTGGCTGAGGGAATCTAGCCCCATATCTTGTGTCCCATGGCCCCCAGCCCTTAACATCCATCCTTTTAAGACTCCCCTTTGCTTTACGGTTAGGACTTCTAACAAAAATACGGTCTGTTTAATGACAAAATACAGTGTTTACCCCATTGAGTTTTCTATGTTTGTCTTCTAAAAAGCTATTGGCTTTAGGTCCCAAACACTCAGTCTTTCCTGCCTCTCATTGTTCCCGAATTGCGTTCTATCATTTTTTGTCCTGTGGATGGCGTGGATTAAGGGGAGGTGATTTGTATGGATATCGTCCCATGGAGGCCCTTTGGAGAACTGGGTAGGCTTCGAAGAGAGATGGACGATCTTTGGAGCCGCTTTTTTGGCGAAACCGCCCTTCCGAGTGCGTTTGCTTGGGGATGGGCACCAACCGTGGATATTTCCGAAACCAAAGACAGTGTGGTTTTGAAAGCAGAGGTTCCCGGTTTAGAGGCCAAAGACCCCGTGGCCTCGATGAAGACCATGCAGAATCCAAAACTCCAAGACATTGCAGAACAGGTTCGAGCCAAGCTGAAAGCCCTGGTGGAAAAACCTTGAAAACGATTTGAGGAGGTATCTAAGGGCGATGCAAAAGGCTTCTTCGGAAGAAAGAAAAGTAGTCATCGTGGGGGCAGGCCAGGTGGGTGCGACCTTTGCCTTTGCACTCATGACGAGTGGCCTTGCCGGCAGTATCGTTCTCATTGACCAAGCGGCTGAAAGAGCCGAGGGACATGTGATGGATCTCAATCACGGCCTTTCCTTTGTGCAGCCTTCTGAGATATATGTGGGTGATTACTCGGATTGCAAGGATGCAAGTATCGTGGTTGTGACTGCAGGCGCCAGTCAGAAACCAGGCGAGACCAGGCTGGATTTGGTTCGACGGAACACAGAGATCTTTAAGGTTATTATCCCTCAGATCGCTGAACATAACCCAAGAATCTTGCTCATTGTCTCCAATCCGGTTGATGTGTTGACTTATGTCACTCTCAAGGTTTCGGGATATCCTATGAATAGGGTCATCGGATCGGGGACAGTCTTAGATACCGCACGATTCAGATATCTCCTCAGCAAACATTTCGAGGTGGATCCCCGCAACATCCATGCGTATATCATAGGAGAACACGGCGATAGCGAGGTGCCTGTTTGGAGCAAGGTTAATATTGGAGGGGTCTCATTTGGTGAGTACTCTCGTGTATGTCAGAACCATTGCTTGCAGGATGAAAGGGAAGGCATATTCAACCAGGTCAAAAACGCGGCATATGAAATCATAAAGAAAAAAGGAGCAACCAGTTTTGCCATTGGTCTGGCCCTTGTACGAATCGTGGGTAGCATTCTTCGAAACGAAAACAGCGTCCTTACGATTTCTACCTTCGTAGACAGCTACTATGACATAAGCGATGTTTGTCTGAGTGTTCCTGTGATTCTGAGCAAAAATGGCGTGTGTAAGATTCTAAAGATCGGACTCGAAGCATCGGAGATGAGCAAACTGCACGCTTCAGCCGATGTCCTCAAAAACATTATCAAAGGCTTGGATATCTGAGCATCGTTGCCCACCGGACGAAAGTGGCGTCACCGGGGAAGTTTTAGTTTTTCTTTATGTATAGGGACCTCAGATCGTCCGTTTCAGGGTACGTTGGATTTACTGTCCCAACAGGACACAGACTCAAGGTTGGCGATAGGATACAAGTATTGTTCACATTGGGCGATGCAAAAGGAAGTCGGGTCGAAAGAACCGCTGTTGTGCGAAGGCTATCTGAAGGGAATTACCTTGGCT
>JBFEUB010000242.1:0-4683 GCA_041547605.1 Desulfobacteria bacterium | reverse complement strand
GTTTTAAAGTTTGAAATCCAAGGAGCTCTTGACCTATGATTCCCCACGGAAACGAGGAAAAGATAACGTAGATTTAGAAAGGGGTCCTTCACAGTTTTGCGTGGGAGAATCTATCCTGTGTTCGACAGTAGTAGGTTTCTTGAGGGGTCAAATCAGACCCAAAACGGGTATCAATTAGCTTTAAGTAACTGAATTTGCGTCTAGCAGTTTAAATTCCAACCTCAAAAACTGTAGGCACACAAAATGAAATTTTTTTATTGACTCTTATTGAAATACATGCTATTTGATTAGGCATGTATGTACGTACAATAAAACGGCAAAATAAAGATGGATCCGTAGTTGAATATGTTCAGTTGGCCCACAATACCCGCCATCCCGAAAAGGGCTATGCAAAGGCCGAGGTCATCCACTCCTTTGGTCGCCGTGAGCAACTGGACGTGGAAGCCATCAAGCGGCTGATAAACAGCTTGTGCCGTTTTCTCAGCCCCGAAGACGCCTTAAAACTACAAACCAACAGCCGCGCGGCCTTAAAGTTTATCAATAGCCGCCCTGCTGGGGGCGCCTATTTATTGAGAGCGCTCTGGGATAGGATCCACTTAAGGCAGTGTTTGAATGAAGCCCTTAAGGATCGCTCTTTTACTGCACCCGTTGAAGAAGCATTGTTTGCCTTGGTGGCCAACAGGGCCCTTGCCCCACTGTCCAAGCTGGCTGTTGAAGAATGGGCAAGCAATGACGTCTATCTTGGAAATCAGAAACCGATTCAGGTGCAGCATTTATATCGGAGCATGGACTTTCTTCTCGAACATCAGGATGCAGTTCAAAAGGAAGTCTTCTGGTCCACAGCTACCCTGTTAAATCTCACGGTGGATCTGATCTTTTTTGATACCACCAACACGTTCTTTGAAATTGGTGAACCCGGCCCATCAAAGCTCAAAGCCTATGGTAAATCCAAGCACAAAAGAGACGACCTCCCTCAGGTCACCATCGGGTTGGCTGTGACAAGGGAAGGTATCCCTGTAAGGTGTTGGGTCCTGCCGGGCAACCAGCACGATGCAAAATGCGTTGATCAAGTTCAAAAAGATCTCAATAACTGGAAGATGGGCCGTGTTGTCTGGGTCATGGATCGTGGCATGAGCAGTGATGAAAATCGGCGAATACTTCAAAGAGCAGGAGGTCATTACATCCTCGGTGAAAAACTCAGTGGCACACAGATCAACGAAGAAGCCCTGGGTAAAGGTGGAAGATTTAAAGTCTTGCGAGACAACCTTCATATCAAGGAAGTCAGTGTTGGTGAAGGTGTAGGTCGCCGTCGCTTTGTCATCGTATATAATCCAGAACAGGCTGAACACGACCGGCACATTCGGACCCGGGTATTGGAACGAATTGGATACGAGCTGACTGCCCTAAAAGCCCTGCGCAAGGTAAAGCAAGATAAGGCGAAGTACCTGTTACTCACCCATAGATCTATGGGTCGATATCTCAAAGAACAAAAGAGCGGTAAGCTCCGCATTGACAAAGCAAGAATACGACAGGAGGAGAAGCTCGACGGTAAATATCTGCTCAGTTCGAGCGATGACAGCCTTACAGCCGAAGACATCGCCTTAGGGTACAAGCAACTTTACGAGGTAGAGCGTGCTTTCCGGACACTGAAAAGTACGTTGTCTCTGAGGCCTGTCTATCACACCAAAGATGACCGGATAAGCTCACATGTGCTCCTATGTTGGCTTGCGCTGCTACTGGTACGGATGGCTGAGCTGCAGACCGGGTGGAGCTGGAATAAAATCCGCACGGAGATGAACCGCCTCCACATAGGAGAATTTTTGAATAAAGATGGCCGTATTCTACAGTATACAGAACTGACCCAAAATCAACGTAACATACTAAAAAAACTAAATATTAAGCCTCCCAAAACTTTCAAAAAGATCGATTTATCCTCATAAATATGTAGGCACTACACGATTTTTTGAATATCGTGTAACTATTTGATGTTATTATAATCGTAACTATTCAGGTACCTCTCCCCAATGAGGCGAAAAATACTGCCCATACCTATAGGGATAAGAGGAGAAAAAAATTATCTGTTGATCATTTTTTGCTGGACTCATTGCTTTTCTTGTGCTATCTGTTTTGGCCATGGAAAAATTCATGGTCATTCAGGGGCGAAAGATAACCCCCACCAATATACACCTCATCAAGGAATTATTGACCGAACATCCTTCTTGGAATCGCACCAAGTTATCACGAGAACTTTGTAGAAAGTGGCAATGGTTAAGACCAGACGGGCAACAACTCAAGGATATGGCTTGTCGAACCCTGCTGCTCAAACTTGAACGAGCCGGTTACGTCGATTTGCCTCCCCGTCAGGGTCCATCAGTTAACGGATTTAGAAAACCCTCCTTTCGATTGATTCCTCATCTCACCGAAGAAATATGCTCTACCCTGAGAACACTCGTTCCCCTGAGAATTATACCAGTACAGCCAAAATCCGGTGAGCATTCTCTCTTCAAGTGTTTTCTGTCACGATACCACTATCTTGGACATCGTACTACAGTGGGCGAAAATATGAAGTATCTGGTTCGTGACTGCTCTAATCGTCCGTTGGCTTGTCTTCTTTTTGGCTCCGCAGCCTGGAAGACAGCACCCCGCGACAGGTTCATAGGGTGGGATCGCTCTACGCGAGAAGCAAATCTGCATTATCTTAGCAATAACATGCGATTCCTCATTTTGCCATGGGTTAAGGTTCCCCACTTGGCCAGTCATATTCTCTCCCAGGTCTCACGGCGTATCTGTGATGATTGGATAAAAAAATACAGCCACCCTATTTACTTACTGGAAACATTCGTGGACAGCAATCGATTCCGAGGTACCTGTTACAAAGCGGCCAACTGGATTTTAACAGGTCAAACCCAGGGACGTACACGCAATGACCGGGATCGTACGATCCAGGTGCCTCCTAAAAATGTATATGTTTACCCTTTGATCAAAAACTTTCGAAAGCGATTGTGTTATGACGCCTGAAGAAGCTTTAGCTATTTATCATGCTGGCCCTGATGTAGTCGTCAAGGTTCTCTGTGAGATTTCAAGCCAAGTGGAGAGGTTGCAAAAGGAGGTGGCTGAGTTACAGAAAGAGGTCCAAAGGCTCAAAGACCAACTTGCTAAAAACAGTCGCAACAGCAGCAAGCCTCCATCATCTGATGGCTTCAAAAAGCCTTCTCCAAAAAGTTTGCGGCCACGGGGTAAACGTAAACCAGGCGGGCAAAAAGGCCATCCTGGATCTACACTCAAAATGGCGGACAAACCCGATCACACAATTGATTATCCTGTTGATCGATGCCAGCGCTGTGGTCGCTGCCTGAGCGATGAGACACCTTCTGACATCGAAAAGCGGCAGGTATTCGATATCCCACCCATACAAATCGAAGTCACCGAACATCAAGCTGAAATCAAGCCATGCTCCCATTGCCGACATCTAAACAAAGCAACGTTCCCTGAACACGTCAAGGCCCCAGTACAATATGGCCCGCGACTCAAAGCAATCGCAGTTTATCTGAGACAGTATCAACTTCTGCCTTATCATCGTACCCGTGAGTTATTGCGTGACCTGTTCTCAATGGATTTAAGCGAAGGCACCCTCACAAACATCACGGAGACATGTTCTGAATCCTTACAACAACCACTCGATGAGATCCGCAAGCAGCTGGAACAGTCACCAGTGGTAAACTTCGATGAAACAGGTTCCTCCGTAGACGGAAAACGCCAATGGTTACATGCAGCCTCTACACCCAATCTCACATACTATGAAATTCATCCTAAACGCGGATCTCATGCCATGGATCAGATCGGCATCCTTCCCAATTTTAATGGACGCGCTATTCACGACTTCTGGAAACCCTATTTTAAATACGATTGCAACCACGGGCTTTGCAACGCCCACCATCTGCGTGAACTGACCTTTCTTCACGAGCAGCATGATCAACTCTGGGCCAAAGAAATGATAGAGTGCCTGCTCGATATCAAGAAAGCCGTCGATGAGGGAAAAACCAGCTCACATACACTTTTCAAAGAACAAATCCAGAAATTTGAAACACGTTATCAGCACATCCTTGACAAAGGATACATCGAAAATCCTCTCCCAAAGAAAAAATCCACCAAAAAGAAAAGGGGGAGACAAAAAAAGAGCAAAGCCAGCAATCTCCTCGAACGTCTTGATGAACACAGAAAACAGGTATTGGCCTTCATGTATGATTTCAACGTACCCTTCGACAACAACCTTGTCGAAAGAGATCTTCGGATGGCTAAGGTACAACAGAAAATCTCAGGCACCTTCCGAAGCCAGGACGGGGCAAACGCTTTCTGCCGTATCCGAAGTTATATCTCGACAGCCAGAAAAAATGCACTAAACGCTATTGAATCTATTATCCATGCCTTCGACGGCAAACCGTTCGTTCCAATGACTGATACCGGTTAGCCAACCCTTTTTCTTCTTTTGCGGAGTTTTACAAAATCGGTTGCTATCCTTCCAAAGTGTTCATTTAAAACACCTTGTGTTGGAAAACGCCTTGTTAATCATTCAAATCTTGTCTAAAATTGACCTGGGTAGTTACTTGAATTGAAATCATGTGAAGAGATTGAGCCGATTCATAAGGCTCAGCTTTTGACATATCTCAAATTGTCGGGACTAAG
>JBFEUB010000241.1:0-4699 GCA_041547605.1 Desulfobacteria bacterium | reverse complement strand
GGTCGGAGGTATTAAAGAAAAGGTGCTGGCCGCACACCGGGCTGGGATCAAGACCGTCCTCCTCCCTAAGTGGAACCAGAAGGACCTTGAAGATGTACCTAAGAAGGTCCGAAACTCTCTTACGTTTCACTTTGTAGATACCATGGATGAAGTGCTACATATCGCTTTGTCCGGACATTAGGCCTCGGCGGAACTCTCACCATCCTTTGGAAAGCAATCAGAAATCAAGAGGTCTTCCTAGACTTTGGGCTTGAAAAACCCCGCCATTATGGTAAAGATCGACAAACAAAGCATGAGGGTATTCAGAGGCTGCTGAGTACCCTTTTTCTATAACCTTTTTGCAGCGTACCGGGGTGCAAACAGCATTGCTCGGATAAGATCCGTGGTATAGGAGTTTCAAAGCAGCCCTGAAAACTAGAAGCCATCTCAAGGATGCGTCTGACGCCCCATGGCGGCGTTGCGAGGAAAATGGCTTGATGGCAAACACATATTTTGTGAACGAACTTGTGAGACACAAAACTATCATCATAGAAAGAATGGGGAATTGTAGTCAGCATGAAGACCTTTGAGCTCTCGATTGGAGAAAAGACGTACAAAGTAGACGTTGAAAAGTTTGACGGCAAGCGTGCCGTTGTGCGGGTAGATGGGAAGCCTTACGAAATTGAGGTGAAAAAGGGCTCCACCCCACTCTCGACGCCCACTAAGCCTGTTCCGGAAAAGGCGATGCCGGCTGGCCCTGAGCCTCCCCTGGCTGCTGTGCCGTCTACCGCGTCAGGCGGAGAGGTAACCGCACCAATGCCTGGTCTGATACTCGACATTATGGTAGCGATCGGGGATCAGGTGGCGGCCGGTTCCCCCGTGATAAAGATGGAAGCCATGAAGATGGAGAATCAGATCCCCTCACCAGTAAACGGAACGGTCAAGACCATTGCGGTCAAGGTCGGGGATAATGTTTCCACTGACGAGACTCTTATGGTGATAGAACAAGCATAAAAAGAACAGGGCAGGAGAAATCTCATGGCAAATGAAAATAAGATTCAAACCTTAATTGAAAAAACCGCTGAGGCCGAGGTGGGAGGTGGCCAGGATCGGATCGATGTACAACACAAAAAGGGGAAATGGACAGCCCGGGAACGGATTTATTACCTGCTAGACCAAAACACCTTCGAAGAAATTGACAAGTTTGTCCTGCATCAATCCACCGATTTTGGCATGGACAAGAAAAGGTTCCCGGGAGACGGTGTCGTCACAGGGTACGGCCGTATCAACGGCCGACCTGTCTATGTCTTTGCCCAAGACTTTACCATATTGGGGGGATCATTAAGCCTGGCTGTGAGCAATAAGATCTGCAAGGTCATGGATCTTGCGCGAAAAAACGGGGCACCACTTATCTGCTTGAACGATTCTGGGGGTGCCCGAATACAGGAAGGGGTCTCCAGCTTGGCGGGATACGGCAACATATTCATGCGAAATGTCCTCAGCAGTGGTGTGATTCCACAGATTTCGGCCATTATGGGCCCGTGTGCAGGGGGTGCAGTCTACTCTCCGGCACTGACCGATTTCATCTTCATGGTGGAAGGGACTAGCTACATGTTCATTACCGGCCCCCAGGTCATAAAGTCCGTGACCCACGAAGATGTTACCCCGGAGAAGCTCGGAGGCGCTATGACGCACAATGCTACCAGCGGCGTCGCCCACTTTTCAGGGAAAGATGACGCTACAGTATTAGACATGATCAAGGAACTGTTGGGCTTTTTGCCTCAAAACCATCGCGAGCAGCCCCCTTGTGTTGAACCGACAGATGATCCGAACCGAGCCGATTTAGGACTTCGGGATGTTGTCCCCGATAGCCCCCGACAGCCTTATGACATACGCAAGATTATCGATGCAGTGGTGGACAATCGCCACTTCTTTGAAGTGCAGGCAAGGCATGCTTTAAATATCATCGTTGGTTTTGCCCGCCTAAATGGTCACCCGGTTGGCGTGGTGGCCAATCAACCTTCTTTCCTGGCGGGATGTTTGGATATCAATGCTTCCATCAAGGGTGCTCGATTCGTTCGTTTTTGCGATTGCTTTAACATTCCCCTTATCACTTTCTGTGATGTCCCAGGCTTTCTTCCTGGCACGGCTCAAGAATACGGGGGTATCATCAAGCATGGTGCCAAGCTCATCTACGCATACTGCGAAGCAGTCGTACCCAAGATTACCGTCATCACCCGCAAGGCCTATGGGGGGGCTTACATTGTCATGTCAAGCAAGCACCTTTGGGGAGACATCAATTATGCATATCCGACAGCAGAGATTGCGGTGATGGGTCCGGAAGGGGCTGTCAATATCGTGTTTAAAAAAGAGATTAGTGCCGCTGTCGACCCCGCAAGAAAAGAGGCGGAGATGATCGAGGAGTACCGCAGTATCTTTGCAAGCCCTTACCGGGCTGCTGAAAGAGGGTACGTTGATGAGATTATCTTGCCCGAGCAGACGAGACCCAAGTTGATCAGGGCTCTTGAGTCTTTGAAGAACAAGCAAGACAGAATGCCCAAGAAAAAACATGACAACCTTCCCTTATAAGCTGTTAATGTGAGGCTGAAAGGTCCTGTGGTACCGTGTAGGCAGGTCGGGCAACTACAGTTTTTACCCCTTATTCCGGAGTCATAGGCATGTACGATGCCAAAAAGCTAAAAGAAACAGAAGAATCTTTGGATACATGGGCCAGGAAGACCCAAGAGGTCCTTGATAAGCGCCCAGAACGCAAAGATCGGTTTGAAACGCTTTCGGGGATCCCAGTAGAACGGGTCTACACCCCTCTCTCTGGACGTGAAAGTGACTACGTGGAAGACCTGGGGTTTCCGGGAGATTACCCATACACCAGGGGGGTGCAGCCCACCATGTATCGTGGACGACTCTGGACCATGCGGCAGTATGCTGGTTTTGCCAGCGCAGAGGAATCCAACAGACGTTACAAATACTTGCTAGAACAAGGCCAAACCGGCCTGAGCGTGGCCTTTGATCTTCCCACCCAGATCGGATATGACTCGGACCACCCCATGGCCCGTGGCGAAGTGGGTAAGGTCGGGGTTGCGATTGACTCCCTTAAGGACGTGGAAACCCTGTTTCAAGGGATTCCCCTTGGGCAGGTCAGTACTTCCATGACGATCAATGCCCCCGCCGCGGTTCTGTTGGCTATGTATGTACAGACAGCCGCTGGACAGGGGGTTGACTCTGCGAAACTGAGAGGCACCATCCAGAACGATATCCTGAAGGAGTATTCTGCCAGAGGCACTTATATATTTCCACCTGCACCGTCGATGCGTATCATTACGGATATCTTTGCCTTCTGCTCCAAGCACATTCCGATGTGGAATACCATCAGTATCAGCGGGTACCACATTCGGGAGGCTGGCTGCACAGCTGTCCAGGAGGTAGCCTTTACCCTAGCTAACGGAATCGCTTACGTGGAAGCGGCCTTACAGGCAGGCCTTAAAGCGGATGATTTTGCGCCACGTCTTTCCTTTTTCTTCAACGCACATCTGGATTTCTTTGAAGAGATTGCCAAGTTTCGGGCGGCACGGCGACTGTGGGCTAGAATCATGAAACAACGTTTTGGGGCACAATCTCCCAGGTCTCTCATGCTCCGGTTTCACACCCAGACAGCCGGAAGTACGCTCACGGCCCAGCAACCACAAAATAACATTACCAGGGTTACACTACAGGCCCTTGCGGCTGTTTTAGGCGGCACCCAGTCGCTTCATACCAATTCCATGGATGAGGCGTTCTCGCTTCCGTCGGAAGAAGCTGTGCAAACAGCCCTGAGAACCCAACAGCTTATTGCCTATGAGTCAGGGGCGGCAAATACCGTCGATCCTTTGGGCGGCGCATTCTACGTGGAGCGTCTGACTAGCGAGATTGAGGAACGGGCACAGACTTATATCGACGAGATCGACAAAAAGGGTGGTGCTGTAGCCGCCATCGAACAGGGGTATATCCAAAAGGAGATACTGGAAAGCGCTTATGCATATCAGAAAGCCGTGGAGGCAGGGCACCAGATTGTGGTCGGCTTGAATATGTTTAAAGATGAGGAGGTGCCTCCTAAAAACTTGCTGCGTGTGGATCCCGGCGTGATGGACTCTCAAGTTGCCAAACTGGAGCAATTAAAGGCTGGAAGGGACAGCATCGCAGTCGACTCTGCCCTGAAAAAGCTCAAGCAATGTGCCCAGGGCAGTGACAATCTGATGCCGCCTATTATGGAAGCTGTGAAATGTTATGCCACGCTTGGTGAAATTTGTGATATGCTGAGAGAGGTATTTGGAGAGTACACGGCCATGTCGACTCTGTAGTTGTTGTGTTGAGGTTGGGTTTTTGAAGAAGATGTTTAATCACGCGCTGCACCACCTGGATTGATTCAGCTAGAACATCGAGAGGATTCCCTATCCCGATTTATCCCAGTCTATCGGGATTTATCGAGACTGCAGGTAACTTCAATTGGTTGTATTGGTTTCTGAGCAATCGAACCGCATCACTAGATTCAATCAAGCCGTGTTTCACGTTTTAACTTTAGGCACTCTATAGCGGTTGTCAGAATAACGTTCCGATAAGAATAGATGACAATTGAAAATACTATTTGGCTCACTTGTGGGTGTGCAATTTTAGGATTTTTGAATTCTCCTGGCTAAATCGCGCACGCAGTGGTTCTGTTCAAGCC
>JBFEUB010000240.1:0-4753 GCA_041547605.1 Desulfobacteria bacterium | reverse complement strand
CACATTACTTGCTCGTGACGCTGGCTGCCTTTGCCGTATTCTGGTTGGCCAACTTTTGGAATTTGATCTTGTGATGCAAAAGAGTCACCATTGACACACAAGGGTTTTCCCCGGTTATTTGCCCCAGGGTCTACCCGGTCACCTGACCAGTGAAAAGACTACCCACCTGACCAGGTCAAAAACTCCCCAGATGGCTATTGCATCGGGGGAGTTTTCGTGGTAAAATGAGGGCGACGATAACATACGAGGAGAAATCAATCATGGTAAACAGAACATCCACCTTTATCAGCAACTCAACAAATCAATATGGAGGAGATAATAAAATGAAAAAGAAAAATTACTTACCCATCGTATGGTTCGTTCTTGGATTTGGGATTTTCGTGTTCACAAGAATGAGCAAACTCGTTCCAACTATTCCCGTGGCTATTCTGATCGCGCCGGTATTTATCTTGAGGTTTATTAGAACCCAACCGTCGAGACGAGGGAATCTTCTCACCCTGCTCGGGTTCCTCTTAAGCATCAATATTGGCCTTTGGGGAGTCTATGAAGGGGGTGAAATCGCTTCGTCATTGTTTGTCAATTTGTTGCAAAGTTCCCTTTTAGCCATCCTTTACTTTTTGCCCTTTATGACCGACAGGTTGATGTATCCAAAATTTAAAAACAAAGGATCCCTATCAACATTGATTTTCCCTGTCGTCACAACCGGTCTATTTTTCTTCTTGACACGAGAAGGACCTTTTGAAGGGGCCGTTCAAATGGGCAAATTCTTTTTTGGACCAATCGCACTGAAGCAATTGATATCGTTATTTGGTCCACCTGCCTTTGTTTTTGTCACCTCCTGGTTTGCCTCCATCATCAATTATTCCTGGGAGAATGACTTTAATTGGAACAAGAGTAAAAAGATAGCCTTAACATATGGCGTCCTTGTTCTGGCGGTGTTCGCATTTGGAGCAATAAAAACTTCTTCTCTTGTCGTCCCTGAATCAGATACGGTAAAGATGGCGGCAGTTGTTTTCCTTCCTGAAGATGGGAAGAAAGTGGGGATAGATACGCTCTTAGGGGAGAGATACACCCATCCTTTTGATGAAAGAATGTCAGAAATTGAGAACAAAACCCAAATTGCGGCTTCGAATGGCGCCAAAATCGTTACTTTTCAAGAATTCTCAATATTGATCAACGAGGAAGATCGAGAGGAATTAACCACAAGATGCCAGGAAATCGCGAAGGAAAATAACGTTTATCTGGCTGTGAACTATGCATATTATGCCGAAGAACGCCAAGGCCAAAATATAATTCTGTTGGTTGATGACAATGGCGATATTTTGTTAGAGTATGCCAAAAAATATCTTTTGGGAATGGGTGATGTTCTCGAAGCAGGGGTCTTCAAAAAAGGTCCGGAGATCATTCAGTCTGTCGATACGCCTTATGGGCGCATAGCACTATCGATTTGTCGAGAGATTGATATGGCAAAGTATATGGTACAGGCAGGACGACAAAATGTCGATATCATGATTTCCCCTGCCTATGAGTGGCCAACGAATCTCGTTATTAACTATGGCTACATGAGAGCCATAGAAAACGGGTTTTCTCTAATCCGTCCGACCTATAACGGGATTAGCTTTGCAATGGATTTCAATGGAAATATCCTAAGTCAAATGCCCTTTGATGAAGCTGGCGACGGCATCATGTATGCAGATGTTCCCACAAAGGGAGTAAAAACGCTCCATCCTCAAATTGGGAATGTCTTCGGATGGCTTTGTGTCATTGGCCTATTGGGATTGATTCCTACCACTATCGTCCTACGGATCAAGCAGAAAAAGGAAATGGCATAAAGATCAGGTCCTGGTATGTCAATTCCCATCCGCCTGATGGACATGGGCTTTACTGAAGGGGAGGGTTTCAAACCCTCTCCTTCTATCTCTGAATATAATCAGGGAGAAGGTGATCAGCAATAGTTCACCCCCCTGAATAACACGCGGGGTTTGACATCAACCACCTCGCGGATATACTTGAGGTCTAGGATTCCATCAATCTCAGAAGCAGTCAAGAAGGAGAAATGGCGATGACTGACAAAGAGAGTTTACAGCCAACGGAGAAATCCACTTCCATCAGCAACTCATCACATAAAATATGAAGGAGAATCTGAAATGAATACAGACAAAAAGGCCGCAAGAATTGTAGGAGTCTTGTTCATAAGCTGCACGGGTGCAGCCATAGTAAGCGGTGTTTTTATATTGCCAATTATAGGAGCTTCAGATTATCTGGCCGAAATATCTGCGAAAGAAACCCAAATGGCGCTAGGAGCGATATTTTATTTTATTATGGCGGCTGCAGGGGCTGGTATTGTAATTCCGATGTATCCAATCTTAAAAGAGTATAATGAAGGCATGGCTCTTGGGGCAGTGGGTTTCAGAATTATTGAAGGAGCAATCTTTCTAGTTAGCGGAATGTGCATACTAGCACTAGTGCCATTAAGTCAAGAATATGTGCAAGCTGGAGCTTCAGCTGAACCTTATTTTCAAACTATAGGCGACTTATTATTAACAGGATATACTATAGCGCTCATGTATAGCATCGTGTAATCGCTGGAAGGTGTACGATTACGGACAAGACTATTTGGCCTTACCAGGCATGGTGGAATCTGGCTTCGTGGTAAGCGAAACCAAGACTATGTACCAAGGTTGATGGTAAGCGCGATATGGGTCTATCCGGCCACGGGGCAGACCTCCGCGAATTGAGCGCTTTGCACCCGCGCCAGCAGGTCAGCGGCACTGGCTGGGTTCACCTGGAAGACGGTCTGGAGCACATCCAGGGTACGGTTCCAGCGATTCTTGTGGCGGCGGTTGAAAAGGAATTCAAATTGGGCGATGTAGAGAGGCAAGTACACTTTAGAGACGCCACGATAGGTACGGATCATCTGACGCAGCCAAGACCAGGTGCATTCCATAGTGTTGCAGTGGACCTCGCATTGGCCATCACCGTCCAGGTCGAGAGCGTACTCACCAGCACCGTGATTGACGGTCATGTGCTGATAGCCATCACGGGAGAGAAAGTGGTAGATGCAATAACCGTCCGTATAGACCCGCGCACCGCGCTCCACCATCTGGTACACAATGGGCTGGATGGTCTCCGTTTGTACGTTGCGCAGCACAAACAGACGAACCTGGCCGCCCCGACACAGCAGGCCAAAGACTGGCAGCCGGTCACTGTCCCAGGTGCCACGGCCACGCCGTTTGAGCCCCCGTCGGCGTGCTTCGCGTTCCAGTTGCAGGCCACCGGCCCGTCCTTTCAAGCCAGCGGTGATATACACCTCGTCCATCTCTCCCACATCTTCGGCGGCCAACACCATCGGTTCGAGGGAGCGCGTTTGGTAAATGGCCGCTCGCAGCAGGCGGAACAGGCGGTCTGTGGTGTGACGGTGGACGCGCGCCTCACTGGCCGTCTCCACGCTGGCTTTGCCGTCGGCGAACAACTCCACAATCAGCCACAAGGTGCGCACATCGATCCGCATGCCGTCCAGAATAGTGCCGGTCAAAGGGGTAAAGGTCCCCCCTTCACCGGGGTCTCCCGCTTCGGCACACACCTGGCACCCCCAACGTCCCAGCCCGCCGTGATAGTCCGCATCGATCAACTTCACATATTGCGGGTCCCGCTCCCCACAATGCGCACATTGTGCCCCTCGCGGCCAGCGAATGCGGATCAGCATCTCCCACAACTCCCGCTCATCCATGTGGTCGATCCACCCGCGTGCCTGTCGCAAATCGGCCAACGGATCAGGTTCTCTGGGCGTCTCCGCTATCGGCGATGGCTTCTCCATCGTCGCTCTCGCAGAGGCAGATGCCGGGCTACTCCACTGTTTGCGCTGCCCGATCGGTACCAGGCTAGCTTCTGCGTTCAGAATCTGCCTCAGTATGCGCTTGCGATGCCGACGGCGCGCAGCGCCGCTCACCGGGGGACGTCGTCGTTGCCGTCTGGCCCAACGTCTGGCCCGGCGCTCACGGTTCCGACGTGGGTTGTAGCGACATCGCACACGCCCCGGCGGTACCAAGCGCTCATCCCATACCAGCCTGTGGTACGCTGCCGGTTGCGCCAACGTGACAATCAGCAGCAAGACGAGTATAATATATCCCAGACTTGGTGTGTGTTTCATAGACCACCTCCTGCTAGAGATGAGTCTATTCATACACCAAGTCGCCTCTTTTGTAAAGTGCAAGCCGTGCCAGAACTCACATCATGCTATACATGAGCGTTTCGTTTTTATTTGACAATCTTAAGAAAAAACTAAAAGAATGTCAGCAAAAGAAAACAGTCCTTACACTGTTGTATCACGAGCTTGCGTATCATCAGGGTCGCTATGAACGCCTTATCCAGTGGGCTGAAGAAAAGATTGCTCAAGAAGGCCCAGAGCATGAAGGCTATTCATATACACCTATCCAAACGATTGCTTATGAGAAAGTCTATCTCGCCTATTGGCATCTTCTGACTCATGGAATTGTAGAACCATTGATAGGATATTATGAAGCGGTTTCTCATGTAAACGCGTTGAGTGGTGGTTTTAGCGCTCCTACCACAGTCCCAATTGAACGCACAAAAAAGATCATAGCAGGAGTGCAGCACAGGGCTAACGACCTCAGGCAAATGCTAGAGAAGTATATTCCGGCTAAGAAAAAAGCTCCGTAAAGAACAGGCGAATAGTTCTGTGCGATACGCCAAATGCTATGCCGTCATTCTGCACAGGTTATGAGAACAAGCT
>JBFEUB010000239.1:0-4908 GCA_041547605.1 Desulfobacteria bacterium | reverse complement strand
TTAAACAAGCTATTTTTTTACTCAAATCACGGCACAAGATATTGACTTCACCATATGATTCCACTATGTACAGTCGATAGAGAAAACTTTCCGGGGTAAACGACCACCCGCAGAGCAGCGGACTTTATTACAGGCCTGAAGCTGTGAAATAAAAAGACCTCAAAGGTCGGAAGCCCTTGCGAAGCATGGGGTTTGGCTCCAAACCATCAATAGGGAGAAGGCCATGAACCACTGGGGTTTTCGTGAAATATTAAGCCGTCAAGACAGACTGCGGCGTTCGATTTACGAAATCATAAGGGATGAACTTGAAGGGTATCTTATAGGATTCGGGCTGATGGAATCGTATAAAAACTTTGTAAACCAGGGCACACCGTATCCCTTTGTGGAAAAACGGGAATTGAAGCCAAGAGCTCGCATTCCTGACGTAGAGTATGAGTTGCATAATCGGTTCCTTGTCATCTTTGTAGAAGACCGAATTCCGAATGCCTACAAGAAATACATACGTTTTTTTGATGACAACAAAGTGACAAAAGAGAATCTGATGCGATCGGAAACGGTTCAGTTCTCGAAGAAGTATTTCAGAAACATAAAATATTTCGAATCAACGCATTTTTCTGACTTTCTCAAGGCCATCCTGCCGGTTGACTATGCGCTGCTTATTCGACGAGACCCAACCATCAAGTCCAGAAATCGGTATAGTCTTTCCCACTTTCATATTCGAATTGACTGGCCCATCGCTGACGCCGCCGAGGATCTTGCCCGTGAACTCCGTTATATCTCTAAAGATCTATATGAGAAGGGAGATGCTTATGCGGAGGAAATTCAGAAGAAGTTATTTGAATATTATGGACTTCCGCTAACGTCAGGCGGGCGGCGAACGGCGGCCATGATTGCAGCGCAATTCCTAAAACGGATTCCGTGTATCTCTACGCTGTATGTCGCAAGTTCTGAATCCAGGGCTATTTACCGCCATTCGGAAAGAGGAGTTTCAAAATACATTCTGATGAAACTCTCCAATGCCGATATGCAGAAAATTGCCAAAACTCACCACTGGAAAGTCGATACCTTCAAGAATAACTATGTGATCGCTGAACAAGATGACGCAGGCATCGTTATCTTTCAAGCCACGTATCACCATACTTCCCACGCCAGGGCCCCCGAGGATGGGAAGCTGAGAGACTTAAACAGCGAATACTTCTGGCTCACGGTAACCAATCAGAGTATCTTGCCCACGCCTGGGGTCTGGGATAAATCTCCTCTTCCTTACAGCATCATTTACACTTAGATACCCACACGATCGGTGGCAACATAGACCTTTCCCACGCCCCCTAATCCGTTGCAGAAGTCACGCAGAATAGCCTTGGTACCTTGCACTGCAACAGCAAGGGTTAACTGTGCAGCTCGCTGAGGGGAGCTTTGATCTTCTACAGAACTTGCCTGAAATACTCGATGGTTTCTTCCAGCCCTTCTGGCAACGCAACCACAGGCTCCCATTTCAGTGTCTCTGTGGCAAGCGCAATATTCGGACACCGCTGAACGGGATCATCCTCCGGCAGTGGTTTGTAGACAATATCCGACTTTGGTCGGACTATCTCTATAACAAGTTCCGCAAGCCGTTTAATAGAAAATTCTTTAGGGTTGCCAAGGTTCACCGGGCCGGTGAAGTCTTCACAGTTCATCAGCGCGACCAGCCCTTCAATCATGTCTGAAACATAGCAGAATGAGCGCGTTTGGCTTCCGTCCCCGTAGATGGTAATAGGCTGATTCTCTAAAGCTTGGACAATGAAATTACTCACCACTCTGCCGTCTGAAACGGCCATCCTAGGGCCATATGTGTTGAAAATACGCGCAATCCTTATGTCCACCTGGTTCTGCCGGTGATAATCCATCATTAGCGTCTCAGCCACACGCTTCCCCTCGTCATAACAACTGCGCGGTCCGATCGGATTCACGTGGCCCCAGTATGTCTCCCCCTGGGGGTGTTGCTGAGGATCGCCATAGACCTCTGACGTAGAGGCCTGCAGAATTCGCGCTTTCACCCGCTTGGCTAACCCTAACATGTTGATCGTGCCCATAACATTTGTCTTGACCGTCTTGACGGGATTGTACTGATAGTGAACCGGGGACGCGGGACTGGCCAAGTTGTAAATTTGATCGATCTCCAAGAAGATCGGTTCAACAAGATCATGACGAATGAGTTCAAAGTTCTTCCGGTCTAGCAAATGTCGGATATTTGCCTTTGAACCAGTGAAGAAATTATCAAGGCAGAGCACCTCAGCACCTGTTTCAACAAGCCTGTCACAGAGATGACTGCCCAAGAAACCCGCACCTCCCGTGACCAAAACCCTCAGCTCCTTCATGAGATTTTTCCCATCCTACGTCTGCACCCCAAAGGCGAGTTCGTTCCCGTCCCCGTGTATCCTAATTGCGGGGTTACGAGTAAATCCAAAAATGGCAAGCATGCCTCAGGCATCTTCAAAAACCTAATGCCGATCCAGCTTCCTTAACAACTCCTGTAAGAAATGACTCAAATCATCGTGCGAAGAAATCCCCAATATCACAACACCTTCACCTAGGGTTGAAGCTTCCTGCAGTCCCGATAAATCGAGCCACGAAATCTTCGACTGTTGACAATTATCAAGCAAACGCCTGCATGTCAAACCCATAGTGGCTGGTGGCGTAATCGACCCCTCATATAGACCTCAGTCATCCAGAAAAACCCGAAATCTGCCTCATCAAAAACCGAGGTATATTTCGGGTTCAAGGTCTCGGGTGTTTACCTTTCCAACTTTTTCTTGCGAAGTGAGGAGATACTCAGGAGGGTGTGCGCTATAACTTCTTCAGGTCCTTCAGAATTTCCCTGATACTTAATCGGCTAATCTCGAAGCCAACTCAAACGCACACCTTCTCCCTGCCTCAGTGAAAGTGAAGACTCATGTGAATGGGAATGCGCTGCAAATAGCCAGCCCGCCGCAGCCCCCAGTTTCGGACGGGCGTAACTATGCAACCCTTGCGATTATCTCATTGAGAATATCCTTCTCCCGACGCAGGCCTCGCTTCCATTCATGTTTTTCGGTCTTCACAATCTCAGCTCTCAGGTCAGAAACATACAGTTCGAGAGCATGCCGCATGGTTTCTTTTTGTTCTTCATTTAATTCGAGATTCATGCTCTTCACCTCCCTTCGCATGGGCTCCGTGTTGTCTTGGAAATCAGCCCCTTTACCTGACGCAGTGTACCATCACGAATTCCATCAAGCACTATGCTCACGTCCCTTCTAGAAGACTTCCAAGACGCACGGCCAAACGGTTTTTACGATGCACTGCGCACAGGTTGGGCACCAGTCCAGATTCGTTTCTGATGGGCCCACTCGAACGTGTCCAACGGTTGAACAGTATGAGGATTCATAATCAACACGGGCACAGGTGATTTCTTCAAAACCTTCTCGGCCACGCTTCCAAAGACCATATGCTCCAGACCTTTTCGCCCATGGGTCCCCATGATGACGAGGTCGATATCCTCATCGTTAATAATTCTTAGAATTTCGGTGACCGGATCTCCGGAAATAATGCGTCTTTGGAAGTTGGGACAGCCCTGCAATTGTTCTTCGCAAACTCTGTGCATGGCTTTTTGGGCGATTTGAAAGGCTTCCTTTTGGAAAATATTCAACGCATTATGTGGAACATTGGGGACATAAGCCCTGTAACCCAGACGAAGGTCTTCAAGCACATGAAGCAGATAAATCATGCTGTTGTATTTCTCAGAAACCGAGAGCACATAAGGCAGAATCTTTGAAGAGTCTTGTGTCAAATCAATGGGGAAAAGAATTTTCTTTATATTTTTCATCCCGTTCACCCCCTTTCTTGTTTGGCTCAATCAACTGGGCCATAATATCGACATGACGACCCAATGTCGCAGACACACACGCTCCGTCTCGCGTACCCTACCCTCACATCTGAACAGTCTTTCAAATAGTCTACTCTTATACTAGAAATTTTAAGAATCGACGGCTCGTTTGTCAAACTCTTGGGGCACATTCTGGCAAACCAACCTGCTGGAGGGCCATCATTGAGGCGGGACCATAACTTGAAGTACCCTGAGGTCCTGATAAGATCGGGCCGGGAAAAGCACTCGGTGTTTTGGTTCAACCGCAAACCCAGACAGGTATTACTGAACGCCCCCCATATCAAGCACAGGCGAAGAATTCCTTGTGTCAAAGGATATATTCTGGTAGGTTATTTCACAAAAGAAGGGGGCGTCTTTATTCATCTGGTGAGAAAGCAAGGGTGATCAGATGTTTGCCATCGGCGAGATTATTGACCTGGCTGTCAAAATAGAAAAAAATGCAGAAAAAGTCTATCGAGACGCGGCTACAGAAGTTGCAAATCCGTCACTGGTCTCGCTTCTTCATTGGTTGGCTGATGAAGAGGTCAAGCATGCAAAATGGTTCTCTGAGTTGAAGCAGAAGGTGAAGAAGACCATAGATGATCCCCAGATAGAAGACATGGGCAGAGCCATTCTTCAGGATGCGCTGGGTGACCAGACCTTTTCACTCCAAGATGTGGATTTTTCCAAGATAGAAGATGTTGAGAACCTACTTGAGCGAGCCATTGAATTTGAAAGCGATACGATCCTGTTTTACGAAATGATTAGGTCGTTTGTTGTAGATGAAGATAAAGAAACCTTGGATCATCTGAACGCGATCATAGAGGAAGAAAAAAGCCACGTTCGTCTTATGGAGGAGTTCTTGGACACAGAAACTGGGGGGCCGGACAAAAAACGACAGAACCTGAAAAGTTTCCTTCGACCTGAAGGACGGTGAGGCTTCGCAATCGAAGATGGGTCAGTTCCTGGACTTACGCTTCGCCCACCGTATGGTTTTGGATAAAATATGCCAGTCGAGACTTCTG
>JBFEUB010000238.1:0-4967 GCA_041547605.1 Desulfobacteria bacterium | reverse complement strand
GGTCAAGTCGACAAAAAAGGCCGCTGCCAAGAAATTCAACATAAAATTCACATCCAGAGATAGTGGTATCAAATATATGCAGATTAGGATGGAGGGGACCGGCGGTCAAGGGATCGTCCAGGGCGGAAAAACCCTGATCCTGGCGGCTATGAATATGGACCCCAAGTTGAGCAGCACTCTGACCAAGCGATACGGCCCTGAGATGAAGGGGGGAAGCTGTGTGACGGACGTGCTCCTTTCCTCTCAGCCGATTGATTATCCCTTTGTGGGGATTCCGGATCTTCTTCTTATGATGTCCGACATTGTTGCCAAGGAGCGCGACGGCAAGGTGATTATCAACAGCAAGGGTACAATCGTGGCAGATGAGTCGATGGTCGATCTTCATCTGCTCCAGAACCTTCCCAAGACTGTCAAGGTTTTTAAAATGCCGGCAACGCAGATTGCTCGAGAGAATTTCAGGGTTGTGGTCGCCAACAATGTTCTGATGGGATTTGTCAGCAAAGTCACACCATTCATTGACAAGAACTGTCTGAAAGCGGCGATCCTAAAGTCTGCGCCTCCGGGCACCGAGGAGATGAATCTGGCGGCCTTTGAGAGTGGGTACAAATTTAGGAGTTCTTACTAAGGAGAACGTTAGTTGTTCGACACAGGGCCAAATTTTCCTCGTCCGCTGCAGCGTATTTGGATGCTTCTATGGCTTGCTCTGGACGCCGTGACACGGAGTGAAGCTTTGCGCCAAAACCCGTCCCGGTTCGCGGGACTCAAACAGTTCAGGGCGCCACCCGTTGCTTCGCCAAGAATCATCAAAAATACGCTGCAATGCTCTCTCAGAAAAAGTGGCCCTATGTCTGGTGCGTTTTGAATCCATTAGTAACCCTTGACCTTTTGACAGATAAGAATTCTGAGTTGGCGAGGGTTTCACTTCGTATCCGAATAACGGAAAGCCAATAACAGGTAACAAATAGTGAACAGCGACAAGGCCAGGTAATCATGAAACATGAGGTTTCAAGTACTCGGTATTGGAACATTCAAGAGTGCACCATACCTGTAGGTAAGGTAACCATCATAGCCAACTTCTGCAAAGGTGGTGAGGATTGTGAAGAGTGTATTCGGTTTTGCCCGGAGAAGGTATTAGAACGCGGTACGGTGCCTAATGAGAGAGGTTTTTTCCCGCCGGTTTTGGTGGACGAGGCAAAATGTACTGTTTGCGGAAGATGTCTTCTCTATTGTGGTGAAAATGCCATCTTTGTCGAAAAGATTGGAGAACGCCTTGTGACACCTGACGAAATAGCCCCGAGAGAGGAGAATTCACAATAGATGTTAGAGGATCGTGTAGGAGTTTTTGTCTGTCATTGCGGGACCAACGTTGCGGGCACGGTAAATTGCCAGAAGGTAGCTGAGGCAATAGCCCGGACCGATGTAACACTCGTTCGGGAACATGCCTATATGTGCACCGGGGGACAGGCACAGATTCTGAGTGACATTGCGGAATATAGTTTGGACAGGATCGTTGTGGCGGCGTGTTCGCCAAGGATACATGAGCAGACATTTCGGGAAGTATGCGAAGAAGCGGGCCTGAACCCTTACATGATGGAGATGGTTAATATCCGGGAGCAGTGCTCGTGGTGTCACACGCATGAACCGGATGCTGCAACACAAAAAGCCATAGATCTTGTCCTGATGGGCATAGAAAAAGTAAAGCTCAACCATTCTTTAAGGCCCATTGAGGTTCCGATGACCAAACGGGCCCTTGTCATCGGCGGGGGCATAGCCGGCATTGAAGCGAGCTTGCAACTGGCTGATATGGGCCATCCTGTGATTATGGTAGAAAAAAGTCCCACGATCGGCGGCAAGATGGCACAGCTAAACAAGATCTTCCCAGATCAAAACTGTAGTCCCTGAATTCTGGGACCCAAGATGGTGGATGTCGGTCGGCATCCGAATATTGAGTTACTCACAATGTGTGAGGTCGTCAAGGTCACGGGCTACGTGGGGAGTTTTGAGGTCACGCTGAGAAAGCATCCAAGGTATGTTACCGAAGATTGTACCTTCTGCGGTGAGTGTTTGGAACGCTGCAATGTCTTTACCGAAGACGCGTTCAACGTGAATCGCGCCCTAAGAAAAGCCATCTTTACGCCTTTTCTTCAGTCGGTTCCTAGGCAGTATGTGATCGACGACAAAGTTTGTATCCATTTTTCTGAGGAAGCTTGCCAGAAGTGTTGGGAAGACTGTAAGAAGCACGCTATCGATCTGTCTCAGACTGTTGAGGAGGAGACCGTCCATGTGGGTTCAATTATTGCTGCTACTGGAGTAAAACCATATGATCCAACGGGATTGTATGGCTATGGTGATGCCCGTTTCCCGGATGTCATTACTTCCATGGAGCTCGAGAGGATGATGTCCCCCGAGGGACCCACAAAAGGAGGGATTATCCGGCCCTCCACAGGGGAGGCTCCAAGTTGTGTTGCCTTCATCCAGTGCGTGGGTTCCAGATCTGAGAAGGAGGGAGAGCTCCGTTATTGCTCGAAGCTTTGTTGTCCGAACACGATAAAGAATACACTCCTCTTGAAAGAGCGCCTCCCAGAACTTGAAATATGCGTGTTTCACAATAACATTCGAACCAGCGGAAACAGGCAGGAGAGGATGTTTCTTGAAGCAAGGAAACAGGGGGTTGTTTTTATCGGCTCCTTTCCTGAAATCAGTCAAGACAATGTATTGATTTTTTCTGACCCCATACTGGGTCAGGATCGGCTCATGAAGAAGCACTTTGATCTCATTGTTCTGGCCATTGGGATCCGACCGACGGCATCGGAGATGTCGGCACTGTTGGGCGTACCTTTGGGGAAAAGAGGGTTTATCAAAGAAGACAGTCAACTTGCTCCTACTTCTACGCCCACAAAGGGGGTTTACTTCGCTGGTGCGGTGGGAAGCCCTGCTGACGTAAAGCAGTGCATTGAACAGGCTGGCAGCGCCGCCATTCACGTGTCAAGACATTTTCAGAGAGATACGGCAGAACTTTCGCCGATCATTGCCAAGGTGGATCTTGAGAAGTGCACAGGTTGTGGCAAGTGTAGCAATCAGTGCCTGTTTGGTGCTGTTCGCGTGGAGGACAAAGTGGCGGTCATCACCGAGGCTGGGTGTCGCGGATGTGGCAACTGCATCAATGCCTGCGAATTTGACGCCATTTCCATAAGCAATTACGGTGAAGAACAACTAAGAGCTCAGCTCAGAGCCGCCTTGCGGGAGCCGGAGAATAAGATTATCGTTTTTGCCTGTCACTGGTGTTCGTATGCTGGGGCTGATTTTGCTGGTACAAGCAGGCTACAGTACAGCCCTAATGTCAGAATCATAAAAACGATGTGCTCATGTCGTGTAACAGTCGATCTCATTACACATGCTTTTGCTCTGGGAGCTCCGAAGGTCATTGTGTCGGGGTGCCACCCGGGAGATTGTCATTACCTAGACAATAACATGTTTACGCAAAGAAGGGTTTTAAAGTTCCAGGAAGAGATAGCAAGCAAAGGGATCAATCCAGAGAGATTGATGCTGAAATGGGTCTCGGCTGCAGAGGGTCAAAGGTTTGTTAGGGCTGTTCAAGAGATGGAACAATTGAGGGTGGATGAGGACGAAATAGAGATGACCAAAATGATTTTCAGTGAACCCAAGAAGAGAAGGTTAAAGAAGAGGGTGATGAAGTAAATCGATAAAGGGATATTGCCTAAATAGCTGTCCAGACAACATTCGGGTAAACTTCACTTTTTGCTTGCAGTACGTATTAGATGTTGCTAGTATTATGTTTCAGGAATAAGTTTAATATGATGCAATGTTTCTTCATTTTGTTTACGCTCAATTGAGGTTTAAGTTAGGGGGGAAATAAATGAGGAAAAGACGAAAGTCATACAGTGTGGACGCCGTGATAAGGTTCTTTCTTCAGTACTACAACATTCCAACCAAACAAGACATTGAAAAACTCGGTAAGAGAATGGAGCGGTTGGAAGAGGCCTTGAAGGCGAACACGGCTGCGGCCAGAAGGGCAAAGAGAACAGGTGCTGTCAAAACTGCTGCAAAGAAAAAGCAGGCCCGAAGGGGCAGGGCCAAGATGACAGCAACTGAAAAGGTTCTCAGTGTTATGAAAAGGTCTTCCAAAGGTGTTGATATTGCAGGTCTGAAGGCAAAGACCGGCTTTGAAGACAAAAAGATTCGTAACATCGTCTTCAGGCTCACGAAGCAGGGAGTTGTCAAAAGAGCCGGGCGTGGGATCTATGCTTTACGTTGATCCATGGCCGGCAAAGGATTCAAAAAGAAGCTTTCCGACGACCAGTACTGTTTTGCCTGCGGTGCTTTAAATCCGATTGGCCTCCATATGGAGGTCTCCTTCCGTGACAACAAAGCCTTTAGCAGGCTCTGCCTTAAGCGCGAATTCCAGGGGTGGAGCGAGATTGTGCATGGCGGCGTGATGGCTACAATCCTGGATGAGATTATGGCCCATGCCGTTTTGCATTATGTCGGTCAGGCGGTTACTACCTCGCTTCAGGTAAGCTATCGTGCTCCCTTGCATGTGGGGGAGGAAATTGAGGCGATAGGTTATGTGGCGGAGAAAAAGAGCAGGGCAGCGGTAGCCGAGGCTGAAATCCGGGTGTTAGGCAGCAAAAAGCTCATTGCCACGGGAGAAAGTAAGTTTATCCTCGTTAAATCATAAAAGCCTTTCCTTAGGTTCACTTTCTGAGACCTTTGTATAACCCCTTTTCACTTCTTTATATACGCTTTCCAACCTATAAACAAAAAGGGTAAAGATTTAAAAGACCACCGCACACAGGCAATTCAATTCTAGACTGATTGTCAAAAATATGTTCCGTTTGCTCGCAAGTCGTTGATGATTGAAAATATTATTTGGCGAACGACATTGTGCAATTTTGGAGAAGATTTTTGAATGTGACTGGCGTTTAAAATTGCAAGCTGTCTGAGGG
>JBFEUB010000237.1:0-4975 GCA_041547605.1 Desulfobacteria bacterium | reverse complement strand
GACATTGTGCAATTTTGGAGAAGATTTTTGAATGTGACTGGCGTTTAAAATTGCAAGCTGTCTGAGGGCTCCGCCCGAGTTGTTGCGCTCCGGTTGCGCCTGACGGCTTGAACAGAACCACTGCGTGCGCGATTTAGCCAGAAGAATTCAAAAATCCTAAAATTGCACACCCACAAGTGAGCCAAATAGTATTTTCAATTGTCATCTATTCTTATCGGAACGTTATTCTGACAACCGCTATAACGAAAGGTCTATTCAGAAAATGACGGTAATCCCCTCAGGCATGAATACCATATTGGCTCCGCAGCTTCTCTTAGTCTTTCAATCGCAAGACCTGCAGTCTGCAATTGTCTAAGGTCGTGCCTTCTGATCGCCCAAAGGGGTATTGCACTTGGGGCAACGGCCAGCATACCTGCTGACCCGTCCTTGCCAACCGCACCCCGAGCATTGAACAAATTGGATGTGCTCGCCGGTTTCTTCCTTCTTGAAGATTTGTTTCAAGACCACCAAGAGAATCAAAACACCAAGAACAAGGCCGACACCAACCAACACGTCTTGCACTGAGTATTGACCGAAAATCATAGTATCCATGATGCTCCCCGATCACTCAAGGTTTCGAAAGCATCCCCACCGCTTCACCGGCCCGCAGCACTTGTCACCTGTAAAGTCTATTTTTGCCTTTGCTCACAGTCAAGGGATAAATATAACGTACCTGGGGCGTCATTAGGGTTGGGTTGTGCGCTCTTCAGCCCATAGAGTAGCCTTTCCCTGAATGTTGTCTGGATAGCTGTTTAGGAAACAACCGGCAAGAATCTGACCCTAAAAGCTATCTCAAAAAAGCGGATCAGGGTTCAGGGCAAGGCGGGGGGCGGCGAAAAAGCCCAGCATACACGTTAGTATGCGACCATTTTGAGCCGACTCGCAAGGCCGCCATGGGGCGTCAGACGCTTTTTTGAGTTGGCTTCTCGCATGTTATGATTCCCAAGGCGCCAATTTTTTCAAAAGATTGTAAACAAATCGATTTGGTCGTTCGTCATATAGATAAAAAACGCGGAAGGAGGATTAAGAAGAAAAAAGCAGGGGGTGCACGAAGCTTCAGACACAACGACATTGAGATTTAGTGAAATGTAGACAGATGCCTGCGGAATAGGTAATAGTAATAATGCATGCCCAAAATGACTCAAAAACAATACCATGCCCGGGTATCAGACAGCGGGTCTCAGGTCGCAGCTGTTGTAGAGCGAGCCAGAGCAGGGAGCAGGACCGCCTTTGAGCAACTCGTGGATCTGTTTCAGGGAGATATCTTCCGCATGGCCTATTACCGCACCCGCTCTTCCATGGATGCCGAGGATCTAACGCAAGAGATTTTCATGCAGGCATTCAAAAACCTGGATAGACTCAGGATGCCGGAACGGTTCCGAGGCTGGCTTTTTAAGATTGCATTAAATCGTATCCGCGATTTCAATCGAAAAAAGAAATTTCGGGCCTTATTCGGTGCGCTTGACGACAACGATAAGGTTGCCCAACCATATGCGGAAAGGCGCGATCGTGCCGAAGCATTGGATAAGCTTATGATACAGGATTTCTGGAAACAGGTCGGCTTGTTTCTGGACAAACTGTCTCGTATGGAGAGGGAAGTGTTCATGTTAAGATTCATGGACCATCTCAGTATTAAGGAGATCTCCCAGGCTATGGGAAAGAGTGAAAGCACCGTCAAAACGCACCTGTATAGGTCAATTGAGAAGTTTAAAAAGGAGCATTCCATGCGTCAATTCCTACAGGAGGCAACAGCGTGAGTACTGATAGAGAGCTTCATCTTGATGAAAATCAGCTTCTTTGGGCCGTGGTAGAGGAGGCTGAACTCCCCCTGCCATTGCGGGAGCACCTTTCAGCGTGTCCCCAGTGCAGTGCCAATAAGGAGATGATTGAACAGGATCTGGTGCGGATGGGCCAGATGGCGGAGCGCTTTAGCCCCTCACCGAGAAGACGGGTGTCATTGCCAGTAAAAAAAGCCCGCCGTTCCATTCAGTGGTCGTGGGGCTGGCGGGCATGTATTGGTGCGGCAGCAGCGGTAGCACTAATCCTCGTTATTACGTGGTGGTCTCCCACGACTAGAACCACACACAGAGATAATGCGAACATGCTGGCCCTGGAAATGCAGGAAGCGGAGCAGCTCATGACTGAGGTGGGTAGGCTTGTGGAGAATGCCCTACCCTATATGTATTCTGATATTTCCACAGAATCGAATGCAACTTCGGATGAAGAGTTCATGCAGTTTGTGATTCCGTCCATTGAAGACGAAATCTTATCCTATGATTTGGAAAATGGAGGTGTATTGCTATGTTAAAGAACAAGATATTGAGTGGAATGGCGCTGTTTATTTTGGTGATTTCACCGACGATGGCTATAGCCAAGGACATGCACTCCGGCAGGATTATGCCGCGGGGAAAATGGTGGTATGATCCCCAGATCTCTGTGGCCCTTAACTTAAATGAGGCAGAAAAGGCTAGGCTGGATGAAGCGTTCCGTAACAGTCGTCGGAAACTGATTCAGCTAAAAAGCGTTGTGGAGGGAGAACGGTTTGAGCTGGGTAATCTCCTGGAGCGTGAGGCGTTGGATGAAGCTGCCGTGATGCAACAATTCAAAAAGTTGGAGGGGGCCCGGACAGAGCTTTCGAGAGAACGCTTTAACTTCCTGGTAGAGGTCAGAAAAATCTTGGGCCATGAACGCTTTCGGCGCATCAAGGAACAGCGGGGCAAATTACAAAAGCACAGGATGCACCGGAATATGGAAGGCTCGGACAAAGGCAAGCCTTAACCGAGATGTTTTTCTTGCTCGGAAACTCGGGAATCAGTGGGAAGCGGGGGATGTGGTTTTAGATCAACTGCAATAGAGACCTCACCCCCCTGCTGCTCCAGAGCGTGAACGTATCCAAGGTCCATAAAAGATTATGGTGAGAATTGACAGCCAATTCCCGACGTCAAGTAGTTCTCTGTGACAGCTGAAAATCCGACCTATCTGAACGTTTCATCAAGATAAGTGGAACGATCGCCCCTGGACGGTCGTCACGCCATTCTCATCAGCTGTGATCTTCCGTAAGATTCTCCCCACAATGATACACGACCCCCAGAAAGCAGCATGGGATAGATATCTTGAGCTACAGGTTCGATTCTCCAGTGAACCTCCTCTAAGTACCAAATTTTACAAATTTTCTATAGTATCTTGACAGAACCCGCCTAAAGGTGTTAAAGGCCCGTTGACATTTCTCAGCATCAGTAGTTCGGTCCAGCCAGGGTTTCGGCTCGACTTCACACCGCAAGAGCAGATAGTGCGTTAGTCTTCAAAGGTATAGACGTTGGGACCAAATAATGAAAAGTCACAGCGAAATCCAAACAAGGAGGAACAGCCATGAAGCGTATTCTTACCGTGGTTCTATGTATGGGGTTGCTTTGGGCACCCAGTGCCCAGGCCTATGATTTGCCCTTGGGTTTGAATCTGGGATTCACAAGTTTCCTGGACGGCGGACCCCCTGCCGGTCCCGGGTTCTACTTCACGCAATATGTGCAGTACCTTAACGCTGACGAATGGAAAGACCCTGACGGGAATGACATACCGGGACTTTCCCAGGATTTAGAGGCATGGATCGGCCTCTCTCAATTCATCTATCAGTCGGACAGGGCTTTGCTCTTTGGAGGAAAATGGGGTCTTGATGTAATATTACCCTATGCTTCAATCGACCTGGACCCTGACAAGTCACCCTTTGCCACCAATTCAGGACTTGGCGATCTTCTCATTGGCCCCTTTCTCCAATGGGACCCGATCATGGGCAAAAATGGGCCCGTCTTCATGCACCGCATCGAGTTCCAGTTAATTTTCCCCACAGGAAAGTATGATGACGACAAAGAACTGAATCCGGGCAGCAATGTTTTTTCATTTAACCCATACTGGGCAGCGACACTTTTTGTGACCCCAAGATGGACCGCTACCTGGCGGTTGCACTACCTCTGGAATGATGAAAATGATGATCCCAATAGGCTCTTCGGCAACGTGGATGACTCTCAGGCCGGGCAGGCGATCCACCTGAACTTTGCCACGGGTTACGAGGTGTTGCCAAACAAGCTGCGTCTGGGACTGAACGGCTATTATCTGAAGCAACTAACCGATACAGAAGTGGATGGTAACGATGTGTCAGATAGCGAAGAGCAAGTTTTCGCCATAGGCCCGGGAGGCGTTTACCATTTTTCCCAAAACGACCATCTTTTCTTCAATACCTATTTCGAAACAGAAGCTGAGAATCGGCCGGAAGGTTATCGGTTCAACCTCCGCTGGGTGCATCACTTTTAGAAGGGATTCCTTCTCTCGGCTACATGATGCACCCCAGCCCTATGTAAGCAGTGATAGCGCCGCATAGGGTGAGACCTTTGAACTGCAACAACGAGCACTGACCCCGACCCCAGGGGTCGGGGTTAGTGCCTAAATAACCTCCTGTTCACCACGTACTCTTCCCCGGCGCGTTTCCAGGCCACAAAAGAAGGTAGCACTACGTTTGCATCCTCGTACAGCGTAACCGCATAAAAACAAACAAAAAATTGTACGGTTCGTTGCACGAAGATTCCCTGCGGCTTGCCCTGTTGACTCCCTCTTCGAGGGTCCGCGACGCGGAATTGAAGCTCCCTGCATTAGACTGATTGTCAAAAATATGTTCCGTTTGCTCGCAAGTCGTTGATGACTGAAAATATTATTTGGCGAACGACATTGTGCAATTTTGGAGAAGATTTTTGAATGTGACTAGCGTTTAAAATTGCAAGCTGTCTGAGGGCTCCGCCCGAGTTGGTGCGCTCCGGTTGCGCCTGACGGCTTGAACAGAACCACTGCGTGCGCGATTTAGCCAGGAAAATTCAAAAATCCTAAAATTGCACACCCACACGTGAGCCAAATAGTATTTTCAATCGTCATCTATTCTTATCCGAACGTT
>JBFEUB010000236.1:0-5064 GCA_041547605.1 Desulfobacteria bacterium | reverse complement strand
CAAAGCAGTTGACTTTGAAAAGGGTAGGGGGGCCGGATCCTGCTTTTGGGGAAGGGGGTCACACTTTAATATTGAGTTTTTAGCAACCCCCAAAGCCTTGAGTTATCGGGTTCACCTCCCTATTTAGCTCAATATAAGGGGGACGGTCATGAAATTATGCTTTTCTCTTTTCGAAGGTTGAGGATTGAGGGACGTGGTAAGTTTTGAAGGTTAATGCCCCTCATCCCTCTCTTCAACAAGAAGGCTGCAGGTAAATATTTCTATCGCAATTCGATAGTTCTGGTCTAGGGTGGCGACTATCGAATGCAGTTAGGATTATTGCATTTTGAGCCGGCCACTAAATTCATTTGGGGAAAGCCCACAAGTTGAGGCCCAATTTAGCCTACCCTATGGGATAGCGCTTGCCATTGCCAGGAGGCATGTGTTCATAGAGGACTTCTTTGAGGAGAAGATAAGAGGAGGTACGGGGGTGCTCCAACTGGCTAAGCCCGTGTCCCGAAATTGTGTTGAGAAGTGTACATGATGGTAGTGAGATCGGATATTCAACGCAAATACGAGTCTTGCTCTACTTCATGTGTAACGCCCGCCTCAGGATCAGTGCGCCGATGATCCCACCAAAGACAAAGGGTAATGCCAACTGAACTCCCAGCCACTCATAGGGCAAGAGAAAAACCGGTGGCGGGTGCTGGAGATTACTCGGCAAGGTCCGGACGTAATAAGACACTGCCGCAGTCAACCAGGTGAAGGTCCAGGCCAAAAACGTCGCCATGCCGAGCCACTTC
Organism: Desulfobacteria bacterium; assembly: GCA_041547605.1. Classification (GTDB taxonomy): domain Bacteria; phylum Desulfobacterota; class Desulfobacteria; order Desulfobacterales. The sequence goes on along the minus strand of JBFEUB010000236.1, from coordinate 4,282 downwards.
AGCTTGGCGTATAGCACCTTCTTGTTGAAGTAGGAAAGATAGGTTTTCCACGCCACAATGAAAAGAACTGGGAAGGATCCCCACGTATGGATATTGAACGAGACGCTGTTAAGCTCCAGGGGCGGCTTGTTCACCGTGAGTGCTCCAATAAGGCCAGTCAAGCCGGCAAAGAGCCCAAGTGTGTAGCACACCGTAGCAAAGCTGCCAAAGGCCCGGTGGGCAAGGAAGAGAACCTCGTTCGTTTTAAGAACGGCCAGGCGTCTTTCAACATATCCAGCATAGTAACCCGTGATTACTTGCACAGTTGCGCATAGCATCCCCAGAAAAGTGATAAGGGTATTGAATTCGACCTGTTCTATATTCATGGGGGGCCTCCCTTAGTTGTCATAATCTCGTGGTTTTCATAACTCCCGCTACGCCAACGGTCTATCCTGCCTTCACGGCTGCCTGATGGACCTTTCATCCAGCCCCTGTGATTCCTGCCTGATACTGGTTTTCGAGACGTCGATCGTCTCGCGTTTCGGTTAGTGACAGTCACAAAACTGATTCTCTCATCGCTATCTTAGCGCCTCAATCCCGTATTACAACCCGTTCCGAGAACCTGAGGAATTAACAGATACCCCTATGGATAACAGAAATCTTAACAGGAATGGCCAGAGATTTGAAGCCGCCCTGGGGCTAAGGTCATTGCTGGTAGGTCGAGATATGTTGATTGACTGTCGAAAGGTGATCTATGTATTTGTAGTTGAAACCTTGTGTTTACAGGTACGAAGCAAATTTCAACAATTCAGTTAGCAATCCACACTTTGAGATAGCCTTGAAAGGACTTAGCGGAAAATGGATAGCCTGACATTCTCTCAGTCCGGCAGTCCCGCCTTGCGGAGGGCTGCAATATAGCGCTCTTTATCGGCTTTATTTTTGTAGGGAAGTGTCTTTGCATAATGTTCAAGATTGAATTTAGGATTTATCTTGATGACCTCTGCGGCTGCAGCAGCATCTGTTTGACGATCTAATGAACTATAGCACGCAGCCAAAAAAAAGTGGGCTGGTTGAAAATTGGGGTTGAGGTTGACGGCCTTCTTGAATGCTTCAACTGCCGCCTCATACCGCTCCATCAAGAAGTAGGCATGGCCTAAACTCCATAAGTAATAGACCGGATATGTGGGGTTCAAATGCATCGCCTTTTTTACCACGCCAAGGGCTTCCTCCGGCCTGCCAGCCCAGTTCAGAATACTCCCCAGTCCCGCAAACCCATCAGCATTATTGGGATCGAGAGAGGTAGCCTTTTGCAGTTCGGCAATAGCCCGCTCGTGCTGTCCTTTCCACAGATGGACATGGCCCAACAGATTGTAGGGTTCTGAGAGAGAATCATCCAAGGCTATTGTCATTTTCGCCAGTTCAAAGGCCTTTTCCAGCGACTGAGGATTCTGAGTCCATCCAAAAATCCACTCATTCAAGTGGGTCTCACCCAGCCGCGAATGCGCCAAGACAAAATGTGAGGCCAGGTCAATGGATTTCTCAAACATTTCTTGTGCCTGAGTATTCGCCTCTTTAGTGAAACGAGAAAGATACTGCAATCCTCGCAAGTAGGCGTCATAGGCCTCTATGTTGCATGGCTGTTTGCATTTGCACGACTGAATTATAGCTTCATCCTCGGTCACCTTTACCGCCAGGAGAGAGACTACCTGTTGGGTTACCTCATCCTGCAAAACAAAGATATCTTCAAGATCGCGGTCATAGCGTTCAGCCCAAAGGTGCCCTCCTGTGGTGGCATCCACCAGCTGGGCCGTGATCCGGACCCGGTTCCCCATCTTTCGGACACTGCCCTCTAACACATAACGTACTCCCAGCTCTCGGCCCACCTTTTGAACATTTACTGACTTCCCTTTGTAAGTAAATGTGGAGTTGCGAGCGATGACAAAGAGCCCGGAGACTTTGGAGAGGCCGGTAATGATGTCTTCGGTTATACCATCACTAAAATACTCCTGCTCTGCATCGCTGCTCATGTTGACAAAGGGCAAAACAGCGATTGATGGTTTGTCGAACATCTTGAACTCCCTGCCCATCAGTGGAACGCTAGATTTAGCCTTCATTTCTACCCAATACACCCGCACTGGCTCTGCAAGGTTCTTAACAGACTGCTCTCCCATATACTCATAACCCAGATCCAGCTTGTTCTTGACTTGGTCATAGACAGTCCCCGAGATACAGATCCCTCCCGCCTCGGCTAATCCCTCTATGCGAGCCGCAATATTGAGCCCGTCACCGTAGATTTGATTTCCTTCCTCGATCAGATCTCCAAGGTTGATCCCAATGCGAAACTCCATTCTGCGGTTCTCGGGCAACTCAGCGTTCTTGGCTTTGAGTTCCTTCTGGATTTCTACCGCGGACTCTACAGCATCAACCACACTGACAAACTCAGCCAGTAGGTTGTCCCCAGGAGAGTCCACCACGCGGCCACGGTGCTTTTGTATAAGAGTGGATATCAACTCACGGTAGGCAGTTAAAGTTTGTACGGTCGCAGTCTCATCCTGAGCCATAAGACGGCTATAACCTTTGGCATCCGCACTAAGGATAGCAGCGAGCTTGCGTTTGAAGCTCTCCTCGGGCATGGGATCACCCCCTCATAAGGCTTTAAGGCCAGAGGTGAAAAGCAAGGGGAAGATATCAGAAGTGAATTGAGAAGGAACTTAAGGCATCGCTATCTTCTCCGAGATGGGCACATAATCGAGACGACCTGCCGTGCGCAGCCTCTGCCGTTTCGACGGAGTTTCTTCCCCCAGCATGGGTGCCGGCCGATGGTTCCGTCAGCATCCGCATCGCAGTGTCGAGTACTTTGCGCGTGGGGACTAACCGAACCTTATCGCTGAGCCGGATTGCCTCGGCAATCTGTGAGTCGGTTAGGCTGGCCCATCTCGCCTCCGGGATGTGGTACTCAATGCAGGATATGCAGTTGCTACCCACGGCAGCACCGAGGGCTGCCAGCTCGCGTTCACGATGGTTGAGGTCATTCATGGCTTACGCCTTTCACAGAATCGGTATCTGGCTGTACGCCCGGCCGGGAGTTAGCTAAGGGGTCGATGGGCAACCCTCCGGAATGAAATTCCCATCCCTTCTTGCCGGTTGCTGATGCTTTTCATCTTTCAGTGTTGCCATGATCTTATCCGCCACCTGACGGGCGGTCTCTTTGCGCTCCTCCTCCGGAACGTCGTCCATGAGGAAGATGTCGGAATACTTCTTGTGTAGGGGTAGGGCATCGATATGAACGATTTTTTCTTCTCCAATTAGCTTCTTCAGCACCCGTCCATGGCACTTCAGGAAGCATCCATCAATCATGACGGTCTTGTCAGCCTCCTTGACCCAGCGCGCCATGGCCGAATGAGGGACAAAGAACGTTTCCGCGTGGCATGCGCGGGCGTACGAAGACATTTCCCGTGTCACCAAGTTGGCGGCAAGCCTGGCGATTTCTCCTCGGATGCAAGGTCCCTCACACGACAAAACAGGGATTTTCTTGTCGGTGATATTTCGTTTCGCGTAGGTCTCACCGGCGGGGCAGTAGCCTTTTACCCCTTCGACCGCAAGGGAAAAATTGGGCGTATGGGCGTTCATGTTGATCTCCTTTCTTGTTATGGGCAATCGACCTTATATCGTGATCGGACCATTTCCGATCCCCTACACTCTTAGACGGGTTACAGGTGCAAATGGATACAGCAGAACTGAAGCATCAAAGCCCCAAGACCCCAGAATTCCAAAAAGAGAGAGAATAATGATGCCAACAAGGGAATAGCGCCACAAAGTATCATCCAAAAAGAATGACTGTCTCATATATTTTCTTGCCCTCCCTTACATGGAACCCCCCTCATTACTTCAACTATTCTAAGGGCAAAAGATATGCCAAAGATGACGGGAAAAAGAGAAATTGATTTTGCCTATAACACATTAATATCACTAGATTATTTTTTGTTAACCTGGCGGGAGAAAAAGGGGAATCTCTGTTGGTGGATAATATTTACCCAACTATTTCTAATCGGTGGGGTCGACCGCAAATTTTTTTCGCACCGTGAAGCAGCCAACCCCGCCTCCCGATTATTTGGTAATCGCTCGCGCCACGAATTCTGAAAATTCTATAAGAGAATGGTTTAAGGAAAAGAGATTAGTTGTGGAGTCGTTCTCAGTGAAGAATTCAAGATGTATTCGTTCATCCAGGCCCGGTCCCGATTATGCAATGTTTCTTTCGCAAATCGTCAATTTTAGGATAGGGTGGTGGGTATCGAATACAGTT